>JAPHUG010000355.1 GCA_026197195.1 Sedimenticola sp. | reverse complement strand
TATCAGAAGAGAAATTAGTCCTTGAGTCTGGTCATGAGGTTCGCGTTACTATCATTGATACTCAAGAGTCAGACAAAACTACCAAACAGCACGGTGTGGCGTGGCATGTAAAGGGGCGCTTGGTTGGTGAGTCTAATTGGAAGAGCTACGGCCTAGAAGATATTGTCGATGGAAGAAGTAAAGAGGCAAAGCGTCATACCTTTATTATTGAGTCAGATTTTTTGAGCCCACATGTTAAAAAAGATTGGACTGGATTCGTTGAAAATGAAGAGTTCATCGAGGCTCGGGATGCAGTTTTCTCATTCGTTAAGGCGCATTTACTAGGGCAAACGAAACAAAAAAGAAAACAGACCCTGGACATTATCAAGAGCACTCATCGCGATAAGCTACAAACACTAACTCCATTGAGAGCAGAGAGATGGGAAGATTTTGTATCGAAAGTACAGGAAGAGTGTACTTCGATTACAGAGAAAGACCTTTCAAAAATGGCGGGCGTTCTAGTCGCGATGGAGCAGTCAGATACTAAGTATGCACTTATAAGCAAGCTACACGAGTTAGATTCAAGTCAAATAGATAATCTGCACATCATTCTATCTGAGTGGAGCTTAGATCTCGCTAAAGAAGTTCTTGATGAGTTGCAGCTGAGGCTAAGAATACTTGATGAGCTGAGAGAAAGAGTATTTGATACAAACACCAGAGAAGTACAAGATCTTCAGCCTTTGTTCCATCAAGGCTTATGGATATTTGGCCCTGAGTTTGAAACTATTGAGTTTACTTCAAACGAGGGAATGACGAAGGTAATACAGAAGCTATTCAACTCCAATGAGAAAGGTACAAGGAATCGGCCTGACTTTGCTATTTTGCCTGACAGTTCTGTAGGAGCGTATTCCTACCCAACCTATGACGAAGACGGGGGAGAAATTGGGGTTGATAGGCTGGTAGTTGTGGAGCTTAAAAAGCCAGGAGTTCCAATTAGTACAGATGAAAAGGGGCAATGTTGGCGTTATGTCACCGAGTTGCTCAAAAATGGCTTAATTGATCAAAATACTAGGGTCACATGTTTTGTCCTAGGTAGCGAAGTAGATCCAATCGAAAGGGGAGTTAGAAAGGAAAATAATGATAGGTGCATTATTCAGCCCATGGACTATCAAGTTGTTATTCAGAGGGCAAAGAGTAGGCTTCTAAAACTATATGACAGAGTTAAAGGTGCCCCTTTCCTAGAGGAGCACAGGGCTTCTTTAGTCGAAACATCTGAGCAAAAAGTAATAAACTATTAAACATGCGTAACAATAGGCTTTTGAACATTAAGGCAGTCAGTATCAATAGGGTCATATATGGACACGCCCGATAAATCAATAAAATAGTTGTGTGTAAATCATACCTTCAATTCTCTGGGGGCAGCATTGATTACATGACAGTTAGATTGGCAGCCAGGTAGGGTGGGCATGTTTTAATGCCCACGCGGTGTAACTGTTGTCGCATGCTATCGTGACGTTGGGACATACTCGCTATTGCCCGGCCACTCTAAAGCTAAAGCGTTACGCATAAAAGGAAACGACATGGAATGGTTGCTTTTGCTGGGTCTATTATTTCTGGTAGTACTAGTAATACTTGCGAAACAGAGGGATGGCGCGAATGATTTCTCGTACGAAAAAAATGGACAATTATTTTCGCCTGCTGAAAGGTCTTTCTTCGGTGTCTTAAATCAAGCGGTACAAGATCAGGCCGTTGTTTTTGGAAAAGTGCGTGTAGCCGATATCCTCCGACCACCCAAAGGCCTGGGGAGAAGCAACTGGCAAAAAGCATTCAATCGAATCTCCTCCAAGCACTTTGATTACGTTATTTGTACGCCTGATACGCTGTCGGTTCTGGCTGTCGTCGAATTGGATGATAAATCACATGCTAAAGGAAAACGCCTGGAACGAGATCGCTTCCTTGAAAGTGCCTGTTCCGGCGCTGGGCTGCCATTGCACCGTTTCAAAGCCGCAGCAACGTACAGCATAAGCGATGTACGGAATGTCCTTTTTCCTCCGGTAGAAGAAGCTGTGGACGAGCCTTCGTTGCCTGAAATAATCCAAGCCGAAGATAAAGAAAAACACGTGTGCCCAAAATGCGCTTCACCCCTTGTCAAAAAGATTGCGAAGAAGGGAGAACACAAGGGCACCCAGTTTCTCGCATGCAGTGCTTTTCCGAAATGTCGTTACATCGAAAATTCAAATGCTTAACAATGTGGTTGTGAGATATTATTTGTTCGGACAAGATATGTGGTAACCACTGCGTGGGCATTAAAACCATGCCCACCCTACAATTCAAGCGTTCGGTATTTAAGTAACTGCCCAGTATGTGCGAAGTTTCATTTAGTGATGACAAGTGGCTAATGAGCAAGCTGGAGCGATTCACAGCTTTTATACTTTGCGTCCATTAACCTAAATGTTGATTTTTTGAAGGAGTCGACAATTAAGATCTTAGACAGTGCTGCAATCCTTGCGTGTGTAACGGCCTTTCTTTATTCGGCTAGTACAGCATTTACACACGGATATTTTGCTTTGTTGAATCTTGATAGTGATATTTTGGATAGGAATTTCCATCAAATTATATATCATGGAATGATCCTCAACATATGGACGATCCTTACAGTTCCGTTTATTTGGGCGGTCTTTGTGACTATCCATTCTGCGTATAAAATTGAGCTTAGTAATTATCTTTTTAAAAGCTTTTCGAACGGTAGAAAATTTGTTGGATTAAAGAAGAAGCTAAAGCTTTCAACTAAGAAACATCGTGCGTTTGAGAGAAAATATCGCACAAGAAATAATAATGCGTGGGTAATACTATTTGTTTCAGTGATTTTTCTATTAACTATGGTGAAATATGAATCTCAGGGGAAAGAGGAAGCTAGACAATTATTGTTAAAGATTGAGAAAGGAGAGTTTAATAAGATAAATCTTAAATCCCAAAAAATGGGCAATGGTTTTGCCTATTTGTATTGTGGCGCAAGAAACTGTGCAGCCTTGGATGTTGGAAATAAGGAAGTTATATACTTTCCGCAAAATGGCCATCGCTACATTAGCCAGACTAAAATGTAATAATACGAAAGAATTCGGAGCTCTTTAGTATCATATTCTTTGGGATGATTTACGTCCAAAGCCAAGTAGGTTGGGTACATTTATGTGCTTAAGCAGATTTACACTGTTTGGTTAGATGTGAAATTATTATTATTCGGACAAGATATGTGGTAACCACTGCGTGGGCATTAAAACCATGCCCACCCTACCACGCTCTATTATTTCCCTTTCATGGCTGCAAAAAAGCGGCATCGTTGGCATAATAAAAGTATGAAATGCCTTGTGGTTACAACACATCCATTAGATGACAGCCTCTGCAAACAGTTGGGCATGCACATCGAAAACAAGCTAACCCAAATGGGTTACGAGATGACGGTCAGAGACCTCTATGCTGAGGGTTTTGAGCCGGCATTAACCGCGATTGAAAGAAGATCCTATTATGATGGGGAATATGACTCATCAGGCATTTCAGAACAGGTCCGCGAACTTCAGGAAGCGGAGGCGTTGGTGCTGCTGTTTCCAACCTGGTGGTTTGGTTTTCCTGCCATGCTCAAGGGATGGTTTGATCGTGTCTGGGGACCCGGAATCGCCTATGATCATGCCACTGATTATGGCCCCATCAAGCCTCGGCTGCATCATCTCAGAAAAGTATTAGTGGTAACCACACTGGGTTCACCTTGGTGGGTGGATCACCTGATACTGCGACAACCCGTGAAACGAATAATAAAGTGGGCCTTGCTGGGTACCTGTGCCAGAAACAGCAAACTCCAGTTTCTTTCTCTGTACAATAGTGAAAAACTGAATGAGCAAAAGATTGCTGCATTTAAAAAACGGATTGATAAAGCAATCGCAAGCTGGTGAGCCTAATGTCCTGAGTGTTATGGACCGCCGTTCACGCAATGTTAAAACAAGCGCGCATTGATCGCAGGCAGGCCAGGTATGACCACGATGCAAACTCTCTCTTCCATCACCCAGTTGGATCAATTGAAATCTGACGGTGCTTTGCTTATCTTGTTTGGCGGAGCGCATTGTGGTGTTTGCCAGTCCATCAAACCAAAAATAGAAACATTAATGACAGAGCAGTTTCCTGATATTGCGCTGGCCTATGTTGACTGTGAACAGAGTCCGGCTATCTGTGCACAACATAGCGTGTTCAGCTTGCCGGTGATAAAGCTCTATATCGAAGATCAGATGTACTTCGAGTTAGTGCGGGGTTTTAGTCTTCACGAATTAACCAGTCAGGTTGATCGTATCTATCGTCTCTGGAAAGCATCGTAAATCGTTACCTCAAGATGTCCACCTTAAGAAGACCCTATGGTAACCGCCCTTATTATCGGGACGTGTCGATAATAGATCACTATCTGCGATAGTGTTTAGATTTGTGTGTCAGTCTGTTGAGGTGGATATGCGATTGCGTCCGTTTGTTTTGGCCTGATAGAGGGCCAGGTCGGCGCGCTTGATCAGTTCATCTTCGGTTTCATCTTTAATGTACTGCGCGACACCAAAACTGGCGGTGACCGAGGTTGCCAGTGCGTCGTCTTTGTGTGTGGCTACGATATCTCTTAATCGCTCAGCGATGACGGCCGCTTGATCCAGGTCCGACTCGGGGAGCAGTATGACAAACTCTTCTCCGCCAAAGCGGGCCGCAACATCGTAACTGCGTAACTCTTTTTTGATCAGGGCGGAGAAGGCACACAATACGGCATCACCCTGATCATGCCCATACGTATCATTGACACGCTTGAAATGATCGATGTCACAGAGTATTAACGAGAGCGCCTTGTTGAACCGATCACACCGTTCCATCTCTTCAGTGAGTGATTCAATAAAGTGGCGCCGGTTATAGAGACCGGTTAATACATCGGTGATGCTGGCCATACGATAAAGTTCGCGCTGCTCTTCCAGCTTGTGATTGCTGCGTACCAGTTCCCGCTGCATTCGGGTCAGCTCATCATTCAGAGCAGTGACCTGGGTATTCAGTTGTCCCAACTCTTCGACGTTGTATTCTGCGACAAGAAAGAACAGACCATCCTGTAGAAATACCATGGCCTCTACGGACTGATACTGATGGCCTGGAAAGCAGAGCGTTAAAACACCTTGATAGATGGGTGCCTGGTCAGTCGCGGGTGTGGCTGTAGTTTTTAATTGTGCCAAGGTGGGATTGACGAAGCATTCACTGCAGTTCCATCCCTCTTTTGAATGATCATCGGATTGGAGTGTACGAAAACCGGCATTGGATTCGAGTACATCACCGTTCGGATGAAAAATACCGACCAGCAGGGTTTGGAAACTCATGAGAGAGAGCGGGATATATTTCTTTTCGTCGGACGGTAACAGGGGGTTCATTGGCTCTCTTTAATGGCTTCCAGTGTATTGATGGCCCAGATGTCCGCACCACAGAGCGACCAACTGCGAGGGATGGTATTGGTAGCAAGCCCACCCACCATGATCAAGGGACAGGCATTTCCCAGTTCAACACGCAGTTGGGTCGTCATCTGTCTGGCGCGTGTTATATCGACTGGAAGCGTGGCTGAAAGTCCCAGCAGATCGGGTTTTTCTCGATCCAGGAATGTGATCAGGTCAGTCAGTGGTGTGTTGGCCCCGAGATAATCACAGCGCCAGCCCGCCTCTTCAAATCCATCTGCCACCATCTGTATCCCCAGGGCATGCTGTGCCCCTTCGACGGCGGTAAAGACAGCATGCTTTCCTGTACTGGGGGCAAAGGAGACCTTACCAAAGCCTTGGGCCATCAGGCTTTGGCAGATGGCGGTGGCCATATGCTCTTGAGCGACACTCAGCTGATTGGTTTGCCAGCGCCGACCGATCTCGTACAGAGAGGGTTGCAGCAGTTCCAGATTGGTTTGCGCCAGTGTTGGGCCTTGTTGCAGCTGATCAAAATAGAGCTCACGACTCTTGGCGCGGTCTCCCTGACTGATCATTAAAGCAAAGTTTTTTGTTAGCTCGGGTGCGCGGGTTATCGGTTGGGATACCAGTGGATGCTTGTCATCATTCACCGCATTGATACCAGCCTCGATAATGGCTGAAACGGTTTTGCTCTGCTCCGGGTGACGCTGGGTGAAATGGTTTTGCAGCAAGGTGTAAGAGGTGGTGATACAGCCTTCGGGTACCTGTCTGTTTTGTAGTACGTCTCTGAGCCAGCGTGAATACTCGGCAAATACCTCGGGCTCATTGGCGAGGGTGGCGATTTTCAGATAATCGAGGTGGTAGGCGATGTCCTCTCTACATTTCTGTTCAAAGGCTGGGCCGCCTCTCTGGAAAGGGGCCGGCTGCTTTTCACGGTAGGCTGTTATGACGGCCTCTACCACAGCGTTTTTATCAATATCAGGAAAGGGTGTGTGTGGATCAGTAGTCATAACCAGTTACTCGCACAACAGACCTTAACAGGGGATTGCTTCAAAGGTTCGAATCATTGTGGCGTCAGGATCTAACTTCAGTCCTTTTGGGATGCCGCTGTGTGACGCCTTGTACTGGTGCCCGTGATACCATTCATGCCAGTTATCACTGGTCTGCCAGTAGGTGATGAGCCAGAATTCATCCGGGTTATCTTCGGGATTCAGTACCTCCATGCGGATGAAACCTTCGGCACTATCAACCAGACCGGGACGATTTCGAAAGGCCTCCCGCACTTCGTTACTCATATTGTTAGTGACGACAAACTTGCTCATGGCTACAAACATGCTTTCCCCCCTTCAAGCCAGCAAGGTTTTTTCAAACCTAAATTCAGCATAGTCCAAGATGGCTTGTTTGGCAGGGGTTCGGTCACTGGTTGTTGTTCTTTATGGTTTGATTGGCGTTGGGTTTTTAATATGGGAGCGACCAGGCGGTGGGTTGACACCACAGCCTGGTTTGAGAAGTGATGGCGCTGTTATCTATTTTTCTTTTTTCATCTTTTTCTCTTTCTTCTCCTTCTTCATTTTCTTCTCCTTTTTTTCTTTCTCTTCTTTTACTTTTTTCTCTTTTTCACCTGCATAGGCCTTGCGGTGTTCACCGGCCGTTTCACTCATATGCTCTTCGGATACACCGCCAGCCCCGTAGGCTTTGCCCTCTTTTTTTTCGGCCACGGCTTGACCGGCGCTGAGGAGTAGAAGTGTGCTGAGTAGCGTGCTGATAAGAATTCGCATAGATACACCTGCTGCTTAAAATGTTGTTCAGAATTTCCAGTATAGACGCTGGATTCATGAAAAGAGGTAAAATATTGTTAATTCGGCTAGTGATGTGGCCTACCAATGAACCGGGCCAAGCGGTCATTGTCTACGCTTAGTGTGGAGGTGCAGAATGGGTTCTGTTTTCAGAGGAGTGTTAGTGAGCATGGGGGTACTGTTTCTGATCGGTTGTTCCCAGCAACCGGTTCGTGACAGGACTTCTGCGTTCTATCAGGTGCCTGCCGGGAGCGAGCTGACCCTGCATGTGGCCGTTCAGATTGAGCCAGGCCATACCCGGCGTTTTCTACAGCGAGGGGTTGTCACGGATCATTCCGATCTTGATCAGTATCACCCGAGTTGCAATTTTGAGGTGCGTGACCTGAAGCAGGAGCCACAGCACATTAATCCGGACAGCTTCGTGGTTACGCGGGTTCAGTTGGGCCATAGCCAGATTGTGGCGAATTCCATGATTCAACTGGCGGGTTGGAATAGTCCTTTGCGAAGGCTGGGGCTTTCGGCACGGGAGCGTGGTGAACCTCTGGTAGCACATTTTTATCACCTCTGGCTCAGCTCTTCGCAGCAGCCGAATGTGATGCGGCTGACCTGTTACGGCGCCATGGCGGACTTTTCCGAATCTCTGCGCCCTACCTTCAGTGAGATTACAGCCGCCCTGGGAAGCCTGGCCACGCTGGAATCCCGATGAGATTACCGGGTAATGGTTCAGGCAGAAGTTCATCAGCATTGGCTTATGTGGTAGATTAACCCCACATAACCTGTGCTGATTTGTCTCCATTGCGCGTTCTGATGCGATAGCGTGATGATTGGCCGGGTAAGCTCTGTTTTAGGTGCCAGGTCCGTTTCAGCGATGTTGATTACCGAGATTCTTTCCCGTAATAGCCGTATGTACAGTGAAGAGGTTGCGTTGGTTGAGCGCGACCCTGAACGTAACAGCCGACGAGAGATCAGTTGGCGTGCATTTGATGCGACCGCCAATGTATTTGCCCATGCGCTAATGGCGCGGGGTATCGTTAAGGGCGATCGGGTACTTCATCTCATGATGAATGGGCTTGAATGGCTGCCCTGCTATTTCGGCATTATTCGTTCAGGTGCCATTGTTGCGCCCCTCAATTTTCGCTTTGAGTCAGAGACCCTAAAGATCTGTAATGAGCTGGTAGCCGCGAAAGCGCTACTGTTTGGGCCTGAGTTTATCGAGCGCATCAATGCGATCAAACCGGCGCTTGATCAGTCGGTGGAGCACTATATCTATATTGGGCCGGATGCTGACTGCCCTGATTATGCCGTCCTCTACGAACAGTTTATCGCCGGTATGGCTGAGGATACCCCGCCGGTTTCCTTCCAGCTTATGGATGAGGCGGCCCTCTATTTCACCTCGGGAACCACCGGGCAACCGAAGGCGGTGAGCCTGACGCATCGTAATCTTGAACACGCCTGTTATGTGGAGAATCAGCACCACAAGCAGACCCATGAGGATAATTTTCTCTGCATTCCTCCGCTCTACCATACCGGGGCCAAGATGCACTGGTTTGGCAATTTTGTGGTGGGTGCCAAGGCGGTGTTGCTGAAAGGGGCAAAGCCTGAGTGGGTGTTGCAGGCGATCTCGGAAGAGCAGGCGACGATCGTCTGGTTACTGGTGCCCTGGGCGCACGATATTCTGATCGCCTGGGAGAACGGGGCTATCGATTTTAGCCGTTATAAACTGGATCAGTGGCGGTTGATGCATATTGGTGCCCAACCGGTGCCGCCCAATCTGATCAAGGCGTGGCGTAAGCTGTTTCCTCACCATGAGTACGATACCAATTACGGGCTGACCGAAAGCAGCGGTCCGGGTTGTCTCCACCTGGGCCTGGGCAACATCCACAAGATAGGTTCGATCGGAAAGCCTGGATTTGATTGGGAGGCCGCGATTGTCGATGACGATAACCAGCCCCTGCCCGTGGGTGAGCCGGGTGAACTGATTGTGAAGGGACCGGGGGTGATGCAGGGCTACTATGGCAATGCGGAAGCCACCGCTGAAACGTTGCGGGATGGATGGCTGCATACCGGTGATGTGGCACGCGTCGATGAAGAGGGCTTTATCTGGCTGGTGGATCGTAAAAAAGATCTGATCATTACCGGCGGTGAAAATGTCTCGCCGGTTGAGGTGGAGCATTTTTTGATGGAGCACTGTGCCATTCAGGATGTGGCGGTGATCGGGACACCGGATCAGCGCCTGGGTGAGGTGGTGACGGCGATCATTCAACTGAAACCGGGCTGTGAGTTGACGGAGCAGGCGGTTATCGCCTATGCCGAAGGCCTGCCCCGCTACAAACGCCCCCGCCGTGTCTTGTTTGACCAGGTTCCCCGGAATGCAACGGGAAAGATCGAGAAACCCAAGTTGCGTGAGCGTTATTGCACTCTGTTGTCTGCCTGACTGGTGCGCAAAAAAAAAACGGGCATGACGCGATCAATGCCCGTGAGACTCCTTCCTGGAACCCCTTATGATGTGCGACTCCCAAGCACGGGGTTTATTGTAATGCGCGTAAAAAATCCAATTGCCCTCCACGTGGTCCCTTTATAGAGCGCTAGTCTTTGTCTGGAAATGACCCGGGTCAATAAGCGCCCTATTCCATCGGTTACTACAAACCTATTTTCGATAGTCGTGATCCAGCGCAACCACTGTTAAGATATTCCCATGGACGTCTCTCATATTCTTGAAGGTTTAAACGATGCCCAGCGGGAAGCGGTTTCTGCTCCGCCGGGTGGTATGTTGGTGTTAGCCGGTGCCGGTAGTGGTAAGACGCGGGTGCTGGTACACCGTATTGCCTGGCTGTTGCAGGTCGTGGGTGCGGCCCCCTGGAATATCCTGGCGGTCACCTTTACCAATAAAGCGGCCCGGGAGATGAAGGGTCGAATAGAGGATCTGCTTGGCCAGCCGGTCGGCGGTATGTGGGTGGGTACCTTTCACGGCTTGGCCCATCGCCTGTTGCGGGCTCACTGGAAGGACGCCAATCTGCCCCAGCAGTTTCAGATTCTCGATTCAGATGATCAGTTCCGCATGATCAAGCGGTTGCTCAAGGCGATGGATCTTGATGAGGCCCGTTGGCCGCCGCGTCAGGCGCAGTGGTTTATCAATGGCCGCAAGGATGAAGGGATCAGGCCCCAGCATATGGATGACGGGGGCGATCCCTATCAGCGCACCATGATCCGAATCTACACGGAATACCAGGCGGCCTGTGAGCGGGGCGGTGTGGTGGATTTTGCTGAGCTGTTGTTGCGCGCCCATGAACTGTTAAGGGATAGGCCGGATATTCTGCACCACTATCGGGAGCGTTTTCAGCACATTCTTGTGGATGAGTTTCAGGATACCAACACCATCCAGTATGCCTGGTTGCGGCTGCTGGCGGGTGAGCGCAATAACCTGTTTGCGGTGGGCGATGATGACCAATCCATCTATGGTTGGCGCGGTGCCCGGGTGGAGCATATTCGGGACTTCAACAAACATTTCAGTGATTCCCCTTTAGTCCGGTTGGAGCAGAACTATCGCTCCACGGCGACCATTCTCAAGGCCGCCAATGCGGTGATTGCCAATAACCCTTCACGCTTGGGCAAGGAGCTCTGGAC
>JAPHUG010000243.1 GCA_026197195.1 Sedimenticola sp. | reverse complement strand
TATCCGGTGGAGCTGCACTATCGGCCGCTGGAAGAGGAGGGCAGTTACGAGCGCGACGACCCCATGCAGCAGGCCATTGTCGAGGCGGTGGACGAGCTCTCGCGCATTGACCGGGGTGACATCCTGGTGTTTCTCAGTGGCGAGCGGGAGATCCGCGAGACCGCCGAGACCCTGCGCAAACACAAGCTGCACAGCGTCTGCGAGGAAGCCTCCTGCCCCAACCTGGCGGAGTGCTTCAACCACGGCACTGCCACATTTATGATCATGGGCGATATCTGTACCCGTCGATGCCCGTTCTGTGATGTGGCCCATGGCAGACCCCTGGCGCTCGATGCCGGAGAGCCTGCCCGTTTGGCTGAAGCGGTAAAAAAGATGCGCCTGCGCTATGTTGTCATTACATCCGTTGACCGGGATGATCTGATGGATGGTGGAGCGAAGCATTACGCTGAATGTATTGCGGCCGTGAGAAGATCAAGCCCCGGTATCAAGGTAGAGATTCTGGTGCCCGACTTTCGTGGCCGTATGGAACAGGCCCTGCAACAGCTTACAGCAATACCGCCAGATGTACTTAACCACAACTTAGAGACCGTTCCCCGGCTCTATAAGCAGGTTAGACCCGGCGCCGATTATCAATGGTCACTTGATCTGCTGCAGCAGTTCAAAGTAGAGAATCCAGGCGTACCGACCAAGTCAGGCTTGATGCTGGGATTGGGTGAAACACTGGATGAAGTAAAACAGGTTATGCAGGATCTGCGCAATCACGGCTGCGAGCTGCTGACACTGGGACAATATCTGCAACCCAGTCCACACCATCTACCCGTTAGTCGCTATGTCACACCTGAAGAGTTTGATGCATTGCGCGTATTTGGTGAAGCGATTGGTTTCTCTCATGTCGCCAGCGGTCCCTTTGTGCGCTCTTCCTATCATGCCGACAGTCAGGCGGCCGGTATCGTTGGCTAGCAATAAACTCTCGCATCAGCCATCACCTCGGCCGCCACCTCGGCCGAGACAGGCTTACTAAACAGAAATCCCTGTAGATAACCACACTCTAGTTCCCGCAGTATCGCCAACTGCCCGGGAGTATCGACACCCTCCGCTACTACCTGCATATCAAGACCCTGTGCCAGATGTACAACAGAATCAATAATCGCCCGTGATCTTGGATTCTCTTCCAGGGGGATGATAAACGAGCGGTCAATCTTCAGTTTACTGAGGGGAAGCTGCTTGAGATAGGCCAGTGACGAGTATCCGGTTCCAAAGTCATCAATAGCAATATTCAGACCCAGTGCTTTACACTCCTCCAACACAGACTGACACTCATCGGGATACTTCATCAGTGTGGTCTCCGTCAACTCCAGCTCAAGGCAGGCGGGATCCAGTTGATGCAGATTAAGCAGGTTTTTTATCTCTCTGACAAAGTCATGTTCCAGTAACTGCCGTGTTGATATATTGACTGCGACCGGCAATAAACAGAGCCCCTGTGCTTGCCACTCCGCCAATTGACGACAGACTGCGCCCAACACCCACTCGCCAATTTCTACAATCTGACCCGTCTCCTCAGCCAGCGGAATAAACTCATTAGGTGACACCACACCCATACCGGGCACCTGCCAGCGGATGAGTGCTTCAAACCCAACCGGTTTTCCGGATGCACTGTTTATCACCGGCTGATAATTAAGAAAAAACTGACCACCCTCTATGGCTGTACGAAGCCGGGTTTCAATACTGAGTCTTCTGGCAGCGGCCTCTTCCATCTCATTATCAAACAGACTGTAGTTACTGCCACTGTGGGACTTTGCCCGATACATCGCGATATCAGCATGGCGCAGCAAGGTCTTGGCATCGTTACCATCCTGAGGGAAAAAGGCGATACCAATACTCGCACCGACAGAACAGTCATGACCATCGACAATGACAGGTTGGTCGATACACTCCAGTATCCCTTGGGCAATATGGACCGCGTTACCCGCTGCTTTAATTTCTGGCAATATCAAGGTGAACTCATCACCCCCTAGTCGGGCCACCGTATCGCCCTCGCGAACCTGTGCATGTATGCGTTCAGCTATTTCAACCAGCAACTTGTCACCCACGTCATGACCATAGGTATCATTCACACTCTTGAAACGATCAAGATCGATAAATAGCAAAGCCAGTTTTGTATTACTTCTTGAGGATTGAATGATGGCGAGCTCAAGCCGGTCATTGAACAACTGTCGGTTTGGCAGCCCGGTCAGTTGATCATGATGTGCCAGATCTTTGAGGCGGTCTTCCGACTGTTTTCTCTCTGTGATATCAGAGGCGATACCCACATAGTGAGTCACCTCTCCTGCACGGTTCTCAATCGCGGTAATACTCAGCCATTTTAGATACAAGGTACCATCTTTACGGCGATCCCAAATCTCACCCTGCCAACTTCCCTCGCTGTTGATACTGTTCCACATGTCAGCATAAAAGCCCCCCTCATGCCTGCCTGATGCAAGAAAACTGGGGTTTTCACCCAGGGCCTCAGAAAAACTGTAGCCGGTAATCTCACTGAAGGCCGGGTTCACATATTGAATACGGTTACGCGAATCTGTAATGACAATACTTTCAAGCGAGGTCTCCATCACCTTGGAAGCCAGGCGTTCCTGCTGACGAGCCAGCTGCCTCTCTGTTATATCCTTCATTAAGCCGATAAAGACCGACTCACTACCCTGCTGAATCACGGTAATAGTCAACTCAACCGGAAAGATATGACCGGCTTTAGTCAGCGCTTTAAACTCTCTGGGAGTGCCTATTGTCTGGCCTCCCTCACCAATATGGAACCGCTCCAGATAGAAATCATGCTTGGAGCGATAAGGCTCAGGCATCAGAAGTGATACATTTTCACCTACCACTTCCTCTTCGGCATACCCTAGCATCCGTTCAGCCGCACTATTCAATGAGAGAATCTTACCCTTTGAATCACTGGTGATAATGCCTTCCGCCACATGTTCCACTACATTGCGGGCACGCGCCTCTACTTCAGCCAATGCAATCTCACGGGAACTCACTTGCTCACGCATACGGTTAAAAGTCTGACTGAGCAGATCAATCTCCTGGATATCAGAAACGGGAAAACTGACGGCCGTATCACCTGATGCAAACCGTTCCATGGAGTGCATGAGCTTATTCAGCGGATTGACAATCTGTCTGACCAGACCAAGCGCCACAGGGATACTGAACAGGATAAACAACAGGGTGGTAATAAAGATCTGATTAAGTAAAGGACGAAGTTGCTGCTCAATATAGGCAACTGGCAATACTTCTACAATCACCAATCCTCGACCAGGATAGCGTTCACTGAACGTGACCTTTTTAAGGTGGACATAGATCAACTCACCGGCATCAGATAGCTTGTCTGCATAGTAACGATCGGGTGTTGATTCGTTATAGATGGCCGAAAGAAAAGGGTATCGCGTCTGAATAAAGGATTCAGCCTCGCTATGGGGTTTTAGGGTGGGATCCCGGTAAACAAGCAACCGTCCAGTTGCATCAGTGACCAGATCCCGATCCCCCAACTGTTCAGAAACCGTCATTGCGCCAAGCACCTGATCCAGGTCAACATTTATCACCACAATCCCGGAGGGGCTGTCCCCACCCCTCAGATAGACCGGCTTAGCAATTCGCATCACCAGGGCCCGAGGTTCAACAAACGTCCCGTGTTCGCGGTTGAAACCGATCTCGGATAGATAGATCTCGCCCGGCTGAAGTTTCAAGGTTTCCTGGAAATAGTGTTCAGATGCCTTGGACTGCAAGGCTTCAACAGCAATCAGATCAACCTTATCACCTATACGTTCAGCCCTGATCAGCTCCCGACCCTCATCTTCTACGCCGATAAGACGAATCTGACTGTATTCAGCCCGCTCAGCAAGATAATCCTTTATTAAAGACGAGACGCGTCCATGAACCATCGCAGTGGGAACATTTCCACGATCAGTGTTCGTTGTGGAAGCAGAGGCCAGTAACACCGCTATCCCCGGCACTCGGGATAAAAAACGAATATCCTCTTCCATGCGGCCTACTAACTTCTTTAGTTTTTCAGATTCATTTTCCAGTTCATGCTCTAGATGGTCATTTTCATGCTGCTCTAAAAGCGTATCCACTTCCAACACAGCCAAAGCTCCGACACTTAACCCCGTTGCACTGACCATGACGATGGTTAATAACTTTAAACGGTTACTGATGCCTTTTTTTTGCGGGCTGCTGGGATCTTTACGGGACCATTCCAACAGGAGATAAAGAATCAACAGAACCGCCAGCGCCAGTGGCCAGTGCAACTGGCCACTATCAAAGCTATTTGAAAATAACCGAACGTTTTGCACATCCGGTTTAAACTCGGTACCTAACATGGCCAGGTAATGAAAACTGGCCATGGAAAGGCCCATTACCATCGCACTCATACCACTGCGCCATGTGGTAACGTGCCCCTGCCTCACCTCCCGGCATAGAAGAAAAAGTGCCAGACTGGAAGTGACCACGGAGGCCATGACCGATAGGAAGATAGCACCAGTGGAGTAAGTCATGGATGCCGGCATCACCATGGCGGCCATACCTACATAGTGCATGGATGCAATGGTGGCAGACCAAAGCAGTGAACCCACGAGGAATCTTGACCAGGCCTGGACAGGTACCAGAACAATGATCAGTGCAATCAGTGAACCCACCACAGACAAAAACAATGACAGCAGCGTCAGGCCCTTGTGATACTGTACCGGGAAAGGGTGTTGCAGCGAGATTATCCCGATAAAGTGCATACTCCAGATGCCTAAACCGAGTGTGGCTGCAGCCCCTATATACCAATACCAGCGGCCAGCCCCCTCTGTAAGCAACAGGCGCCTCACCATACTAAAGGCTACATAGGATGCTGCGATCGCCACCAGCAGGGACAATAAGACACCGTAAGGATCGTAGACGCCCCCCATTGCCCCCAACGTATGATGGCCAACATCGCCCAGCATGTGCATATACCCATCAAAGACCTGCTTGTACAACTATAGCGGAACATCGACTCTTTTCCTAAGCCCTATAACACTGATTTTATTATGGTTAATCAGTTTTATACGATCTGAATCAATGCCAGATAGCGCTGTCACATGTAGTATCATTACGGAATCTTCCGACCAACTGGAACGACACGCACCATGAAACAATCAACGACTTTGCCTGCCGCCCTCACCTGCGGCCTTGTTGTACTCCTAATGACTTTTGCAGTGGCTGCGACCGATAACCTGCGCGGAAAAACAGAACCCCAGCAATACAACCTGGGACTGGGACGGGTGATATTTACCCAGCAATGCATTAAATGTCATGGCGAGCCTGAGTCTGGCGCTCCCCAACTCGGACAGGTCGATGATTGGGAAGCGCGCTTACAAAAGCCACTACCGACGCTGGTTAATCATGCTATTAAGGGACATGGGGAGATGCCACCTAAAGGAGGATTGGAAGGCCTGACTGATCGTGACGTCTCAGCAGCTGTGGCCTATGTGGTGGACAGGGGGCGGCAGTTAATTGTTGAATACCAGGGTAATCAGGTGATGCTTTTCGACAAGATCTGCAACGAAGACAAACAGCTGGAATCCTGCAGACAATCCAGAATGGATAATGCCCTTCTACTGCAGATGTTATGGCTCATAACCGGACAAAACAAAGAGTAATCATACTGTTAGGTGCGTGTCATCAAACCGTCTTGATTCCCACCTATTCTACCTGCTAAACAATGAACTGGCAGGCAGAATAGAATGGCTGGACATATCGAAAAACACGCTACCGATAACGAGATGGATGAGTTTGATTTCTCTGTGTTCGATCTGGAACAGATGGATGACCTGGATGATGAAGAGCTGCAGGACTATTTTGAGTCACTGGGGTATTGATTGACGGCAGAATAGCTGATCATTTCAACTAGGGCCTGTTAACACTAATCAGCGCGTCAGTGATTAGCGCAAAATGAATGAAGAATTTAAAAACAACATCCAGCTTGTCAAATCTGGAGAAGATTC
>JAPHUG010000362.1 GCA_026197195.1 Sedimenticola sp. | reverse complement strand
GAAATGCCATATCCGTTATCTTCGATATAGAAAAGCATGGGCAATTTAAGTGTGGTTGCCATCGTCAGCGATGCCCAGAAACCACTGGTTGCTGTCGAGGCTTCTCCGCCATGCGCCACGGCTATGGCACCCCTGTAGCTTTTATCTTTAAGGACACGTTGATAATAGTGAATTGATTGAGCCCATCCTGCGACCGGTGTGTATTGGGCACCCACACCGCCACTCATCGGCAATCCACATGGGCCTTTAAGGTTGGGTAGGTTATGCACAACGCCAATATCGCGTCCATCGCTGTAACCGCCTGCCCGCATTAATGGACCGGCCATGGCATCCTCCAGGGACATTCCCAGTGACAGCATCAACGGTCTGGAGCGGTAATAGCCTGCCAGGGCATCATGTGGGCCGTTTAGTCGAGTACCAAGAATGATCTGGGACATATCGTGTCCCCGCGCAGAAAACTGATAAAGCACCTCTTTTCCGGGGACCAGTTGAGTCTCTTCGATTCGATCCATTGCCCTGGATACAAACATCAGATAAGCAATTTTTTTCCAATCAAAATTTGTATGGATTAATGATTTCGGCTCATGGGGTAGGGGGTGAAGTTTTGGCTTGGCACTCATGGCAAATACACTCGGCTTATTCAAGGTTGACTTAACCCGTAGTTGGATCGGTTAGATAAGGCTGAAAAGATGCTGACTGCTTAATAAAAGTGTAGGGGGCAATGCAGGGAAAGTCCTTGCAAATTACTCAGTTAATTGCCGAGAATAGGTAAATAAAACTACAAAAATGAAAAATGAAGAAATAAATTGCCTATAACGGATAAAGATAGAGTTGAATCTACCTGGTTCGTATGATTGATCTGGCTGGTCTAGCGTTTTTTATCACAAGAAAAAATGCCAAGTTGATTGCAGAACCAGTCATTTCAAAAGGCTATGTTTATGAAGTAGATAGATGTATGTTATGAAGTTGATCATAAACAATAGAAGTGGATTGTTTTTTGATAGGCAAATTGAAGTGCGACACTATTTAGGAGCTATGAATGATCTGTATCAGTTGCGGTAGAACACACCGCTATATCGCCTCGTCGATTGATGAAGGGATGCACTGGCTGCGTTCTGATGAGTCAACCGGGCTGGGGATATGTTCATTCTGCGAAACGTCAGTCAGCGCCTGGGACCAGGGCGCCAGGGATGTACGCACACTGGCTGAGGCACAGGTGAGCACTAAACGGGATACCGATCTGGCCGGTTGGTTAATTGAAAATGCAAAACTTCCCTCACTGCCACATGTCTTGATTGAGATATACAAAGAGCTGGAGTCAGAAACCGCCGGTATCGAACGAATGATCGAGCTGATTGAGACCGATCCGGGATTGACCGCACGCTCGCTGCAATTAGGAAACTCGGCTTACTACGGATCCTCAAAACAGATTACACAGGTGGCAGATGCCATACTGCGTGTCGGTCCCTTCGATCTTTGGGCGCTGTTGATTTCGACAGAGGTCAAGAGCCTGTTTTTTGGCATCCGCCCCGATCTCATCGACATGAACAGCTTCTGGCGTCACTCGCTGCTGACGGCCTGTGCCTGCCGTAAATTGGCAGAGGCTCAAGGGACCGGGTCACCGGGTGATCTGTTTATTGCTGGTCTGATACATGATGCCGGCAAACTGGTCTTTCTTCAGCAACTGCCCATTGAGTATGCCGAGGTGGTTGAGTCGCATGCCGTTGGAGATGCCTGCTGCCAATTGGAGGCGCAGGTCATTGGTATCAATCATGCTGAGATGGGGGCACGATTATTTGAATCCTGGAATTTTCCCGACGACTTAATCAAACTCACAGCGAACCACCACCAACCTGATGAAACAGACCCTGCGGTAAAATTGCTGCGTAGTGCCAACGGGTTTTCACGCCACTATCTTGAACCTAAATCGGAAGCGCCCGAACCTGTCGGATTTGAGGCAGAGGTGGGATCTATTGTTGCCCTGTATGAACGCCTTACTGAACTGGTGCTCTAGATGTCTGATCAGACCTACAAAGCTATTCCATTAGACCATTACCAGCCTTTACCGCCATCCGAGATGCAGCAAAGGGCCGATGAATTTTTTGTGCAGATGAAAAAGCGCAGAAGCGTTCGAGCCTTTTCTGATAGACAAGTCCCACGAGCGGTCATTGAGACCTGTCTGCTAACGGCGGGTAGGGCGCCGAGCGGTGCGAATCAACAGCCATGGAAATTTGTAGTGGTCAGTAATCCTGAGCTGAAACGCACTATAAGGTTAGCGGCCGAGGCAGAGGAGCGGGCGTTTTATGCCGGTGGTGCCTCAGAAGCGTGGTTAGATGCCCTAAAACCCCTGGCAACAGATGCGGAAAAACCGTTTCTTGAACATGCCCCCTATCTGATTGTCATCTTTAGTGAGAATTATGGTTTGGATGAGCAGGGAAATAAAATCAAGCACTATTATGTGCGTGACTCTGTGGGTATCGCTACCGGACTACTGATAACGGCCATTCACAATGCCGGGCTCGTCAGCTTGACGCATACGCCGAGCCCGATGCGCTTCTTAAATAAGCTATTGGATAGACCGAAAAATGAAACACCAACCATGATTCTGGTTGTGGGCTATCCGGAAGAGGGGGTCACCGTGCCCGCAATTGAAAAGAAGTCACTGGAAGAGATTGCCATCTTTAAAGAATGAGCGGGGTTACAGCTATCGAACGTGAAGTTCGATAGCCATCCCTCATTGTTGGGTCAGCGGTAGACCAGTCCCGCTTTTAGGTCGGGTGCTGGCACTGGCTCTCCTTCCAAAACGCTTACCGGTATGACACCTGCCCAGACATCCAGCATCATATCTTGGGGGCTGTCGATGGGCGGTCCGTTCCTTATCTTGGCGGAGGCATCGTCAATCTCAAATAGCACGACCGATGTGGCCTGTGCCTCTTGATCCGTGGCGGCTCTTGCTACCTGTGTTCTTCCGGGTGCCAGATGTTCTGTCAGTGCAGCCAGCGCTGCATGCTTCTCCGCTAAATCTTCAATGGGTCGTGCTGTGCCAAAGGCGACAACAGATCTGAAATTCAGTGAGTGATGGAAGGTTGAGCGTGCCAATACAAGACCATCAAGATGAGTCACGGTGACACAGACAGGCACGCCCTTGGCTAATTGATTTAGCAACCGTGATTTGGGCGCTCCATGTAGGATGAGTGATCGGCCTTGCCTCACATAGGCCATGGGTATGACAAACGGCTGCGCGTCCACGGTTATCCCAACATGGCATATTTTCCCCTGATCCAAGATCTGATGGATCGTCTGTTCATCATAATGGCCCCGATCTTTATGCCTACAGACCTCGTGCCTTTTTTTGCTTTTGGGCATATTGCTCTCCAGTTGTTTTCATGTGGTCTATGATTAAGGCAAAATGGCTCCACTAAAAGATCCAAGTTGAGCATATATAATGGGGCCAAACAGGAGTGCGGATGTTAATTGAACTGGATGGTCATGGGCCGCTCTATCTGCAGCTCTATCGGGCGGTCAAGGCATTGATCCTTAGTGGTGTACTGAGTGAAGGGCAGAAATTGCCTCCCACTCGGCAGTTGGCCAAGCAGTTGTCCGTCTCCAGAAATGTGGTCATGCTGGGTTATGACCAACTTAAGGCTGAGGGTTATGTGGTTGGTGGATTTGGAAGTGGGACGCGCGTGGTTGAACTGTTGCCGGAGGATAGGGTTCATGGTTCTATCGGCAGGGAGGCAAAGCAGACGGAATCGTTTGAGCCGGCACCGATCTCTGAACAGGCGGAAATTGCACTGGGCTACTGGCGGGAAAGAGCTAAGCTGAATCAAGATCAGCATCGGTCGCTTCGGTATGATTTCAGATATGGAGATATTGAAGTTGATACACAATCAATAAAAATATGGAAACAGCTAAGCAGTCGTCTGTTCACTAAAAGCGTCCATCAATATGCCGACCCTCAGGGTGATTGGTTGTTGCGTGACAAAGTGGCTGAGCACCTCAATCAGTTACGAGGATGTCACTGCAGTGCCGGTCAGATTGCGATTGTCAATGGCTCACAACAGGCGTTGGATATCATTGCCCGACTGTTTATCGCTAACAGCGAAACAGTCATTGTAGAAGAGCCGGGCTATCAGGCAGCGCGAGCCGTGTTTCAGGCGGCCGGGGCGAAGATTCACTCAATAGCTGTTGACCAGGATGGCATGCAGACAGAGAAGCTGCCAGTGAGGCCAGGTTCAGCGCGCTTGGCTTATGTCACCCCTTCACATCAGTTTCCTACCGGAGCCATTCTTTCACTCGCCAGGCGATTGGCCCTGTTGGAATGGGCAGCCCAGTCGCAGGCTTATATTATCGAAGATGATTATGACAGTGAGTTTCGCTTCGAAGGGCGGCCTATCTCAGCGCTTCAGGGGTTGGATTACAGGGGTAGAACACTCTATGTAGGTACCTTCTCAAAGGTGCTGTTTCCGGCGCTCAGAATTGGCTATGTGGTACTGCCACCCAATCTTGTTGAACCCTTTATTGCCTTGCGATGGCATGCGGATCGGCACACCAATACGCACCAGCAGCGGGTGTTGGCCGAATTCATCGCACAAGGTCATTACGAGCGTCATCTGCGGAGAATGCGCAAACGTTATGAAGGTCGCAGGCAACGATTGATTACCCTGTTGGAAACCCATTTTGGCACGGCACTTGAGTTACAGGGAACAAATGCAGGACTCCATCTGATGGTTCAATTCAAAGATCGAATCCTGAAAACAAAGGAAGCGGAAATATTGAAGGCAGCATCAGCTGCAGGGCTTGGCATCTATCCTGCCTCTCCGCTTTATCAGACCCCACCTGACAGATTGGGTCTGTTGTTTGGTTATGGTGCTATTGATGAATCAGAAATTGAACCCGGAATTCTATTGCTGAAACAGGTTATTGAGTCCTTTCAACAAGCCTAGTGAAAGATAACGCTCTGGTGTTAAGGTGTAGTTTGACTATTGCTTAAGGAATTTGTATGGCCAATCTCTATCTCCTCTCATTGATTGCGGTTGTCGGCGGTATAGCTGTCGCATTACAGGCTCAGTTGATGGGCCTTCTGGATCGACAGATTGGTACGATCGAGAGTGTTTTCATCACCTATGGTAGTGGTGGCTTGTTGATAGGTTTGGTGGTGCTCTATTTACGGGGTGGCAATCTCTCGCTATGGCAGTCGGTACCCTGGTATGCCTACTTATCCGGTGTGATTGGTTTGGTGATTGTCGCTTCCATCGGATTCAGTGTGCCACGATTAGGCTTGGTAACGGCGTTTACCTTGATGGTGGCGGCACAGTTTATTGTTGGTGCCATGCTGGATCACTACGGTTTTCTCGGTGCGGAAATACGCCAACTGAACGTGCAAAAGGTGGCAGGTATGTGCATTGTCTTAATCGGAGTCTGGCTTACCGTACGGAGTTAGTCGGCCATGATGAAATAAATCCCTGACGGATAAGGTCTACTACTATAGAGCGATAGCTGGCTATCAATGGGTGTGGCGTGACTGTTGCTTTGATTTCAGAGGCCGATACCATGCAGCGACTCTTTACTCGATCTCAAACCGCTTTGATGTCCTTGATCGGATGCTTGATACTTTTATCTCCACTGTCACTGCTTGCGGTGCAAAAAGGAGATTTCACGATAAAGCCTGAACTGGCCCTCATTCCTTTGGATGAGATCCACTCAGGTGGACCGCCCAAAGATGGTATACCTTCCATTGATAAACCGGTTTTCTTGAAAGCCGAAAAGAGCCGCCAGCTCGCGGGTGACCGGGTCTTGGGCCTGATGTGGAATGGCGTTGCCAAAGCTTTTCCTATAGATATTATGAATTGGCATGAGATCGTGAATGATCGATTTGATGATGACCCGGTCGTGATTACCTATTGCCCACTCTGTGGCAGTGGTGTGGCCTTTCATGCCAAAGTCAGCGGTGAGACCCTTGAATTTGGCGTTTCTGGCCTGCTCTATAACAGTGATGTCCTGCTCTATGACCGAAAGACAGAATCGTTATGGTCTCAGCTTCTCTCCCGTGCCGTAACAGGTGAGATGAGTGGCACACGCTTGAAAATTCTTCCCTTGATGGTGACAACCTGGGAAGAGTGGAGACAGCTCTATCCCGACACGGTTGTGCTGTCACGTGAAACCGGGCATTACCGGGACTATGATCGTGATCCCTATGCAGGTTATGAAAACAGCAAGGGAATCTATTTTCCTGTCAGTAAAAAAGACCCGCGCTATCACCCAAAAGAGCAGGTTATTGGATTGGAAATAAACGGGCAATTCAAAGCCTATCCGGTTGCAGAGCTGAGCCTGAAGGGGGGCAAGTTCCAGGATGAATTTGCCGGTAAAAAGCTGACTATTGACTATAACCCACTCAGTCAGAGTGCCCGTTTCTTTGATAAACACGGTGGGGAGATTGCCGTAATACGAACCTTCTGGTTTGCCTGGTATGCCTTTCACCCTGAAACCGCTGTGTTCAAACCCTGAGTCTGCTGATAGCTATCAGGTGTATTGATCTATCCCCGTACCCTGAAGACGGTCGTAGTAGCGTGCCCGATAGAGATGGCGTACACCCTTTGCGTCATCGATAAAGGCCGTTCGGTCATGCAGGATATTGTTACTGATAAGTCCCATGCCGGCTTCCAGCCGGCCGCGAAAAATGTAGGGGGAATGACTCTGTAAAATAGCCGTCAAGGCATCCAGTGCTGCGCGGGTGACGGGGTCCTCTGACCAGATGACATGGCGCGTTCTGATGGTGTAACGCATATGCAAATTGCCACAGGGCATGATAGAGAAGACCGGCCCCGTCTCCTCCTGGCGTGCCACCTCTCCCTGGTTCATGCGGGGAGGAATCGTCATTACCTCGGGGCCCATGAGTGCCGTGATAAAAGCGGGATCCTGATCTCTCAACAGGATGTAGGCGATCTCATGATCAAGCAATGCATTCTCACCGCCTTGCCCGGCACTTTCAACACAGTGTAACAACAAGGAGTGGATCTGCTCCTCAGGTCGATTGTAGTAACCATCGGTGTGCCATTTAATAGCCCGGTTAGAGTAGGGGATGTACTGCTGCCTGACACCTTCTGCGGCCACTTTAAGAGAGGTCAGCCCGGTGTCATCGGACAACCAGTTATGATTGAGTGATTGCGCACCAAACTGCCTTCCCAGGCTGAGTGGGATTTGCGGGTCGGGATCAGAGCCTGTCTCACTGATATAGATCGCCATGTTGGCTTTTTTTAATCGCTGCTGAATGGCGGTATGTTCTATCTCACTGAGTGCCCTGGGGTCCTTGACAGATACCAGCAACTCTTCGAGCGAACGCGGATACTGACTCAGCTTCTGCGCTCTCCAGCGCTGATAACTGATTTCATTGGCAGGTTCAAACGGAGATGAGGTGGGTTTTGAGTTGATGGCAGACAAAGACATAAGTAATGGCCGGGCTTAAATGAATTCTGCGGAAATATTAGCAATTACTAAAACGCGCTGCCAATTTAAAGTTGACTAAGGTGTCATAAAAAATACTAAAGATAATAAAAACAATATATTAAAGACGATATCTAATGCTATATATAACTAGCTATTGATCAGGTTATCAATTTTCGCGGCACAGATGAAATCATTTTCACTCAACCCGTTGATGGCATGCGTCGTATAAGAGACCTGACAGTTACGATAGCTGATCAGGAGATCGGGATGATGATTCTGCTGGTTTGCGATCCAGGCAACGGCATTGGTAAAGGCGATGGTTTGGTAGTAGTCGTTAAACTTGAATGACCGGGTGAGGGTCGTGAATGTGTTATCGAGGATCCATTCTGAATTCAGCTGACTTAAAAATGATCTAGACTCAGCCTGTGATAATGGCGGGGTTTCGACGGTACAGGCTGCACACTCTCTATCCAGAAGCGGTAAGCTGGTTGGGCTGGTTTCATTCATACTCAAGCGGGCCTCATTTAGGCTATGTTAGTTTGTTAGTTCGATAAAAAGGTTCTGTCTACAGTATGGCCCAAAAACCACTTTTGATATTTCATTGTTATCCAATACTGGTTACAGTTGAAACATTAAGTCCTTGTGTAATCAAGTGAGAATAAGGTAGAAAGACCTATGGATCTCGACAAGTTGGATAAGAAAATCCTCACTTTGTTACAGAGCGATTCCTGTCTCACGAACAATGAATTGGCGGAAAAGGTGGGACTCTCACCATCGCCTTGTTGGAGGCGGGTAAAGCGCCTGGAAGAGGAGGGGATCATTACCTCCCGTGTGACGCTTATCTCTGCCGCCTCGGTGGGTTTGCACGTGTTTGCCTATGCACTGGTCTCATTGGAAAACCATAATGCCGAAACACTGGCAGCGTTTGACCGGTTTGTGCAGGAGTCTGCACAGGTGCTGGAGTGTAGTTCCATGAGTGGAAGTTATGACTATCTATTGAAAATAGTCAGCCACAGTATGGATGATTATGAACTGTTATTGAGTGGGCATCTGCTCAAGTTGAAGGGTGTACGTTCCGTCAACACCAGCTTTGTGCTGAGCCAGAAAAAGATGACGACGGCGCTACCACTGGATTACATATAAACATTCTGCCAATCACTGACTGATCATGCTGATGGCAACATCACCAATCTCGGGATGTATGCGCTTGTCATAGCTGCGAGTGATCATCTTAACGTAATTCTGTGTTTCACGGTAAGGGGGTATGCCTTGATAGCGTTCAACAGCCCCTTCACCTGCGTTATAGGCCGCGAGTACCAGTCGTACGTCACCCTCGAACTGTTGTACCAACCATTGCAGATAGGCCATGCCGCCGTGCATGTTCTCTTCAGGGTTCCAGCTGTCATTTACTCCAAAACGTCGTGCTGTAGCAGGGATGAGTTGCATTAATCCCTGGGCATTTTTATGTGACAGCGCTTTACTATTGAAGTTGGATTCAGCCGCAATCACCGCAATGACCAGCGCCGGGTCCAGCCCATATTCAGGGGCCCAGAGCTCAACCCAGGATTCGATCTCCTGTCGACTGGGAGGTGTATCCTTACTGAGGGAACTGCAGTTCTTATCGGCTACAGGTGTCACACCAGCCAACACCGTCAGCATACGTTTTGCAAGTCGGTCCCCGGTCTCGGCGGCCCTCTCAAACCAACCGGCGGCTACGGCCTTGTCTTGTGTAACACCCCGGTTATTGAAGTACATCCAGCCCAGGTCGTAATAGGCGTCCTGATTGCCCAGGTCGGCAGCCATGCAATACATCTTGAAGGCTTTTTGGTGATCCTGTTCGACCCCACGGCCATGCTCATACTGAACAGCTAAAAGGCGCAGTTGGTCTTTATCAAGGCGCTCATCCGCCGTTAGCGTGAAAGACGCCAACAAAAAAAGCACTAGACTGAGCCATTTTAGTTTTTGCATGATTTTACCGGAATAGTCACTCTCAGTGGATGAGCAAATAGTGTTCCACTTGAAAAATCATGCATGAATACAGATAGATAGATATCTGGAGATAGGTTTTTAAGGGCGCGTTGTAAAAATAACCGACAGAGATTAATGCCTATTCGTGGACAATAAGCACATCACAGTGGCTCTGCTGGGTCACTTTTTCAGCTTTTTTACCCAGGATGACGCATAAACCTTTGTGCTTATGCGATCCAATAACCAACAGGTCCGCCTTTTGTTCCTGTGCGAATTGACCTATGGCCTGTTCAATTGGCTCTTTAGTGACCAGAACCGACTTTTCTACTTCGATACCTTCGATAATCGCTGTAAAGGCCTCAAGGCCTCTCAGTCGCATCTTTTTACTCGTCTCTTCTGTCTCTTCCCCTGTGAGGGCACGCTGGTCAATGATATTCAGTAACGTCAGGCGTGATTGATAACGCTTGGCCATACGGACGGCCTTGTAGATGGTCATGAGTCCCTGATCATTCAAATCAGCCGCCACCACGATATGGCGATAATCCTGGGGTCTGTCATCCTGAGCATCGCCGGATGTTTGAACAACCAAGACATCGCATTCACCATGATCACAGGCTTCCTGCTCACTTTGAGCGAGTAGAGGCTGGATCTCACGGTAGAGGGGATGATCAAGTACAATCAAGTCTCCGCTCACTTCATCAGCCAGTTTAATGATCTCGAGCCAGTTGCCTTCGGCGCTTTTAATGCCGGCTATTTCAGGATGATCCTTGCCTAGCCTGCTAATCAGTTCTTCACTCAGTTTGTCAGATACAGGGTTATG
>JAPHUG010000104.1 GCA_026197195.1 Sedimenticola sp. | reverse complement strand
AATACAGATAGATTATAGAGGTGCCACAGCAGGGTGTGGTTTAGTCTGCAACGAGACTTGGCGCCTGCACCCTACCGATGAGTTGCTAAGACAGCTCTGTCGTTTGGTCGGTGTTGAGTCGGTTGAGGTGCTCTATACAGGTCGCAACCGACAAACGGAGAATCAGAGCACTCCCGTTTCGGCGTGAAATACCTAAAATGGGACGGGGCGCAGTAATCCACTGCGAACGGTCAGGAGTGGCATGCCAGACCCGAAGAGGATAGAAATCCACATTACAGCCATTTGAACAGGGCTGTTTGTTACTAAACTATTTGAACCGAAACAACCTGTCTGCAGATTGCATGACTGACCTGTTCTATCGGTTCTGAATCCGGTATATTTCCAAGATGGACTTGAATTTTCTAGAATTTGAACAACCCATTGCTGAACTCGAGGCGAAGATTGAAGAGCTGCGCCTGGTTGGCAATGATAATGAGATCAATATCCAGGACGAGATCACCCGACTGGAGACCAAGAGCCGCTCACTCACTGAGTCGCTCTACCAGAATCTTAAACCCTGGCAGGTCGCTCAGGTGGCGCGTCACCCCCTGCGGCCCTACATGCTTAACTACATCGAATTGATCTTTGAAGATTTTCAGGAGATGCACGGTGACCGCGCATTCGCTGACGATCACGCCATTGTGGGTGGCGTAGGTCGGTTGGATGGACGCCCTGTCATGATTATTGGCCACCAAAAGGGTCGGGATACTAAAGAGAAATTGTTCCGTAATTTCGGTATGCCCAGACCGGAAGGCTACCGTAAGGCACTGCGCCTTATGGAGACGGCAGAGCGCTTCAAACTACCCATACTGACGTTCATTGATACTCCAGGTGCCTATCCCGGTATCGGTGCGGAAGAACGGGGACAGAGCGAGGCCATCGCAAAGAATTTGCTGGTGATGTCGGGACTGAGGACACCCATTGTCTGTACCGTCATGGGAGAAGGGGGATCCGGTGGGGCGCTGGCTATTGGTGTGGGTGATCAGGTCATGATGCTGCAGTACAGCACCTATTCGGTGATCTCGCCTGAAGGGTGCGCCTCCATTCTCTGGAAGAGTGCGGAAAAGGCCCCGCTGGCGGCGGAGGCCATGGCGATCACTTCTGACCGCCTGAAAGAGTTTGGCCTGATTGACGAGATCGTACCTGAGCCACCGGGTGGAGCCCATCGCCACCCCGAGATCGCCGCGCAAAATCTCAAGGCGGCCCTGCTCAGCTCACTGCAACAGCTTGATGAAAAGCCTATGGAGCAGCTGTTGGATGAGCGTTACCAGCGTCTGATGAGTTATGGGGTCTTCCAAAACTGAATGCATGCCGGTTTATAGTGGCTTTTTGCATCGACTATAAACCGGGTGTTTCAGCTCATGGCGTAGTGAACCAATTTCCAGGAGTTCAACACGCACATGCCTTTCAAACCTGAAAGCCTGCTTGAAGCCTTGTTGCAGTGGCCTGTGCCGACAGGTTATCTGGTTGGCTTCAGTGGTGGCCTGGATTCCCATGTGCTACTTGATGCACTGGTCTCGATTCTGGCCTTACTCCCCGCACCCATTCGGGCAATTCATACTGATCATGGGTTGCAATCGGTTTCACCTGCCTGGGTTGCTCATTGTCGTTCTGTTTGCGATAGCTATCAGATTCCCTTGGTTGACTGCCAGTTAAATGTAGAGCCAATAAAGGGTGAGAGTCTGGAGGCTGTAGCAAGAGAGGCCCGTTACCAGGCTTTTTCTGAGACGATGCTGCCCGGTGAGATGTTGCTGACCGCCCATCATCAGGATGATCAGGCGGAGACGCTATTGCTACAGCTGATGCGTGGTGCAGGCCTGAGTGGCCTGGCTGCCATGCCATCATTCACAACATTTGCGACGGGAAGCCATGCACGTCCGTTACTTGATTACCCTCGAGCTGAACTGGAAACCTATGCCACTAGCCACGGACTGAAGTGGATTGAGGATGGCAGTAATCAGGATTGCTCTTTTGATCGTAACTATCTGCGGAACGAGGTCATGCCACTGTTAAAGAAACGGTGGCCGGCACTGACCAGGACGGTCTCAAGGAGTGCCCGACACTGCGCTGAAGCGGACCTTCTTCTTGCAGAGCTTCTGGAACAGCAGTTGGAAACACTTCTTGATCCAACGGATAACACCCTCGCAATAGATCAGCTCCGGACCTTACCTCTTCACCACAGTGGCCCACTGTTAAGGGCTTGGATAAAGGGTTCTGATTACAAGGTCCCTGATACGGTGGTTTTGAAACGCATCATCAATGAAGTTGTTCTGGCCCGTCCTGATCGAACCCCCCTGGTGAGCTGGTCGGGTGTAGAGGTGCGGCGGTACCGTAACAAGCTCTACTTGCAGTCTCCCTTGGCCACTTTTGATTCAGGCCTGAGCCTGGTCTGGAACGGCGAGTCGAGTATCGAGTTACCTGCCGGGTTGGGAACAGTCGAGTTCAGGTGGAATGATGATGGGAGAAACCGCCTTTTGAGTCACGCACCCCGTTTCCGAGTACGTTTTCGTCAGGGGGGGGAGTGGTGTCGTCCTCTTGGTAGAGGGGTGAACAAAAGCCTTAAACAGCTGCTCCAGGAAGAGGGGGTGCTGCCTTGGATGCGCGACCGTATTCCCCTGCTGGAAATCGACGGTGAAATAGCTGCAATTATTGGTCTCTGCAGCTGCGAACCCATTGAAAGTAGTAACGATTTTAAAAACCTTACCACCTATTGGCACTCTCCGCTTATCTGGCGGCAATAGCCACTCATCGCCACAGAACAATAATTTCATTACTTTTGTTAAAGTTTTAGCGGACTTGGACGACATTTCTCTCAGTGAAGTAAAGAGCAGCCAGGGACCCGGCGTAACCAATAAAATAGATATAGTTAAAGTACGCGATTACTGGAGCGAATGATGAAACAACAGGCGGGTTTTACTCTGATTGAGTTGGTGGTGGTGATCTTGATTCTCAGTGTGTTGGCGGCAACCGCGTTGCCCCGGTTTATGGATGTACAGGATCAGGCTCATGAGGCAGCCGTAAAGGGTGTTGGTGGAGGGTTTGGCTCTGCTGTTTCCCTAGCTCATGCGCAATGGGTAGCTAACGGTCACACTGGTGCTGAGGTAGACTTGGTTGGTTTTGGTGATGACACTGTTGATACCAATGCTAATGGCTGGCCTGTTGGCACTGATGATGGTGCCAATGTTAATAATGCCAATGATTGCAGAAGCATTTGGACTGGGATATTGCAAAATCCACCTACAGTTACTGGTGGTAATTCTGATTATATAGTCACTCGCGCTGCGCAAGTATGTACATATACCTATCGCGCGATTAACACGATGAGTATTGTTTACGATGCCTCAAATGGGGCAGTAACTGTAGACGCAATTCCTTAGTCAAGATCAAAAAGGGTCGGAATCAAATCTGGATTTGACTCCGACCCTCTGTGAAAATGCATAGAGTGATGCAAACAGTTCTCAAAGATAAAAAGCGGGCGTCCAAAGGGCGCCCGTTTTTGTCTCGTTATTCAAGGGTCAGAGTCAGGTTT
>JAPHUG010000119.1 GCA_026197195.1 Sedimenticola sp. | reverse complement strand
CTCATCTTTGTTAGCTATTCAGGGAGCTAAATCGATTTTCAAACCCTTGGAAACCATGAGCCGTGTGGTGAGAGCGACCCGTGAAGGGGAGGCACAGAGGATTGGGATGGTATCTTCCCGGGATGAGATAGGCGAACTGGCCCGGGAGTTTGATGCCATGTTGGATCTGCTGGAGAAGAAAAATCAGCAAATTCAAACCTGGGCCGATCAACTGGAAGATAAAGTAAAGGAGCGGACGGCTGAACTGCAGAGTAAAAACCAGGATCTGCAGCGTACCATCAGGGCCTTACGTGAAACACGCCAGCAACTGGTTGTTGCAGAGAAACTGGCGGCCCTGGGAGAGCTGACGGCTGGTGTTGCTCATGAGATCAATAATCCAACTGCCGTGATGCTGGGTAACCTGGATGTGATCAGAGATGAGTTGGGTGCCGGACTGGAACCGGTGCAAAATGAGATCAAGCTGGTGATTGAACAGATCTACAGGATCAGGGATATCGTTAACAACTTGTTGCAGTACTCCAGGCCCGATGAGTATGCCGGCTATCTCTCCCATGTTGATGTCAATGGCGTGGTTGAGCACACCCTGGCGCTGGTGCGCCATTTGCGTAAGAAAGCCGAATTTGAGATCACACTCTCGCTCGAGTCTGACCGCAGAGTTGAGATCAATGAGCAGGAGCTACAGCAAGTACTGGTTAATCTGGTGGTCAATGCGATCCACTCACTGAAAGGAAGGGTGGGTGATATCAGGATAAGTACCCAAAATTGGAGTGATAAGGGCGTTCAACTTCAAGTGCAGGATAATGGAGCAGGCATGGATGATGATGAAATGGGGCGTATCTTCAATCCCTTCTACAGCACCAAGCAGCAAGGTGAGGGGACTGGTCTCGGGCTATCGGTCAGTTATGGTTTAATCAGACGCTATGGCGGCAATATTACCGTTGAATCAGTGCGGGGTGAGGGGTCTTGCTTTACGGTCTGGTTGCTGCAAGAGCCGATTATGGCAAGTGATGAGGAGACGATCGAAGAACAGTTGCAGGCCCTGCAGCATCAGGAGGAGCCATTACTAGAGAGTCCTTCCAAGCAGGTGCTGTAAGTCATCGTCTATAATCTAGACAGGTAGGCGTGGCTGTAAGAATTAGCTATGATCACAAGGATTGGTATTGATTGAGGGTAGAGGTACGGCTATGACCGATGAGCACGGCTTATTTGTTGAAAAAGAGTTAGAGAAGCTGGATGAGAAGCGCAAGGAGATCCTGGAGCAACACACCAAGCTGCTGGAGAAGAATGCTTACCTGATTCAGTGGGGGCAAGTAGTGGCCGCCATGATTGCAGATGGCAGCATGACGGTGGATGAGTGGAGTACCCGCTGCTTTCAGTACCTGGAAGGCACCAAGCTGGAGAGTGCTTTAAAAGGCTTAAATACCCCAGACTAGCTGTCGTTGATCAGGCTAATCGTCACCCCACACCAGGTCACCAGCGCCCTCCAGATTATAGCCGGTTAGACGATCAGCCATCGCTTGGCAGGGTTGTGATTTAAGCCGTGTGATCAGATCCTGGAACAGGCGCCTGAACCAGATGTTCCTCGGCAGGGCGATATCAAAAGATTCCCACCCAAACGGTATAAACGCCAGGCCATACTCTTTTGCCGTAGCGCGGGCACCCGGTGCCACATCACTCTGCTTCATGGCGATTGCGGCGGCTGCTTCGCGTTCAGAGAGGGCATTGACCTGATTATTCAGATCATCTTTGCTTACACTGTAATGACTGAGCAGTTCCAGCAGGAAACGCTGGCTGCCTGAACCTCCCTGACGTGTGGCCCACCGATAACGACTCCTGAACAGGGTTTCAATGTTACTGATTTGATCAGCAACCTCCGTGCTGATCATAAGCCCCTGCTCGCGGCGAAATGCCCTAATCAGTACCCAGTGATGATGCTGGGAATACTGACTTAACAGCGCTGGGTGGCGTAAATGACTCTCGGTATCCGGGCCCCAGTGGATGCCGCAGGCATCAATCCGGTTGGCCTGTAGCAGATCAAGTCCAAGGCGGGTGCCGGTTGGGTTATAGCTGATGAGAGCATGGGCGCCCGTATCCCGGGCAAACTCCTGTACCAGATGGTAGAACAAGGGGTCTTCTCCGCCCGAGATGACCAGACGGTCTGTCAGTAATCCTCCATGGGTTGAGTCCAGCATCCATCGATCCACCAGTTCACGGGGAAACATCCATTTGCCGGTTACCTTGGTTGCAGGGATGCCGCCATCGTTGACCAGGGCATAGATTTTTTTCTCGTTCAGATGCAGGTATTCAGCAACCTGCTTGACGCTCATAAAGACATCGCTGTGTGTGGATATGACTGCTGCCATCGGTTTCTTCCCTATAGGACCGGATGAATCAGTCTGTTATTACGCAAAATTCATACCTGACAATCCCGGTTTGCCCTATTTCCAGTAATGGCGCGTTATTTTCAGCTTTCTCGAAGCCGTATTAGTGCGTGAATGATTTTCAAGTGGTCTGATTTGTCCCAAAAAAAAAGTGGCGTTTGGTCAAATTGCCACATTGTTGCCCGAATTTGTCACTGCTCTGCCCTGCTTGCGAAATTCTCCTGCCATCTGTTGAGCATTTAATAGACCACAGATAACAAGCACCCGGCGCAAGTCTGGATGACTGACACACCAGGGAAGGTGCGCTGGACCAATCAGGAGTACCTAATGAACCGAGTAATAATCTTTCCTCTGATCGCGTGCATGACATGGCTGGGTAGTGTCCCGATCCATGCTGCGGATTACCTGAACCAAGACCTGGGTATTGAGCAGTGGCAAGGGGGGAGTCGAGAGAAGGCTGCCGCTGTAGAAAACTATTCTCAGGAGTGGCAAGGAGGGGGTATCGGAGGGATTGCCGGTGCGTTATTAGCCGGTCCACCTGGGTTAATTGTCGGTGCCGCAAGTGGTGTGTTGATGGGGCGCAACTCCGCATTGACGTCAGATCTTCACACCACGCGGCAGGAGGTGGAGCAGCTACGTAAACAGAGCGAACAAGATGCCAGCAAACTGGATGTGCTGGCCAAACAGTTAGCCAAAGCCCAGGACGCCAGCCAACAACAGCTACAAGCGGTGGCCAACGGTTTTATCTATCGTGTTCAGTTCCGTTCAAAACAGAGCGTACTGGAACTGCATGACCAACAGGCCCTGAAAGCACTGTCAAAGTCGTTGGGCAAGCTGAGTGCCTTGAACGTCCATATCCACGCGTTTGCTGATCAAAGGGGAAGTGCGGAAGAGAACCAGTTGTTGAGTATGGCGCGATCAGAAGCGGTTGCTCATCTATTAATCGCTGGGGGTGTGGCGGCTGAACGTATTGAGTCGCGGGCCTACGGTGAATCGAGTGCGCGTTACCCGCGAAGTGATAACGAGGGTATGGGGTTTGATCGTCAAGTCGTGATTCGTTTCTGTCTCAAGGAGAACTCATGAATCAGATTATACAGCCGCTGAGTGAACACTTTCTCTACTGCTCACCCGAAGCAATGTCTCGTGATCTCTATCGACGTCGCACGCTCACGGAGGCAAACAAGAAAAACCAACAGAAGAAAAAAGCAGGAGTCGATCATGGAACAACAAAAACAGATTAATCACCTTGGCAGAGATATGTTGTTCACCTCGCTGGCATCCTTGTTTGCCGGCATGGTCACAGCCTT
>JAPHUG010000334.1 GCA_026197195.1 Sedimenticola sp. | reverse complement strand
CTGACCAACTTTTTCACAATACGTATTCGCAAGATGCCTATCGGTCGTGCTTGGGAGGCCTTGCGTGAAGATGAGATCGCCTGTCGTTCATTGGGCATCAACCCTACCAATACCAAACTTACGGCATTTGCCTTAGGTGCCATGTTTGCCGGTTTTGCGGGCTCCTTCTTCGCAACCCGCCAGGCCTTTATCAGTCCGGAGAGTTTCACCTTCATTGAATCGGCCGTTATTCTGGCGATCGTGGTACTGGGGGGTATGGGCTCGCAGGTGGGTGTGGCGATCGCAGCCGTTCTGCTGATTGGTGGAACCGAGCTGTTCCGTGGTCTGGAAGAGTTCCGCATGTTGGCCTTCGGTGGATTGATGGTCGCCATCATGGTGTGGAAACCTCGTGGTCTGCTGGCCCATCGTGAGCCGACCATCAAGCTGCATCCTGATGGTGCGCCACCACCCATGAAACAGGCGGCTGCTGAGGGAGGTGTGAAATGAAAAAAGTCTCAACCACACCCCCTGAACTGGTCATACCGAGCGGTGCTGATCCGTTATTGACCGTAGAACACCTCACCATGCGGTTTGGTGGGCTGGTGGCCATCGACGATGTCTCATTCTCCGCAGGTAAAGGGGAGATTACCGCTATCATCGGGCCAAATGGCGCGGGAAAAACCACGCTGTTTAACTGTATCACCGGGTTCTACACACCCACGGTGGGTCGTTTGACCTTGACCGCGCGGGGTGAAGAGTACCTGCTGGAACGCATGGATGGTTTTCGCATTGCGCAGAAGGCACATGTGGCCCGTACCTTTCAGAATATTCGGCTTTTCTCTGAAATGTCGGTACTGGAAAACCTGATTGTGGCCCAGCATAACGAACTGATGCGTGCCTCCGGCTTTACTGTAACCGGACTGTTTGGGTTTGGTGGTTATCGCAAGAAAGAGAAAGAGGCGGCTGACCTGGCCAAATACTGGTTAGATAAAGTCAATCTGACCCACCTGGCTGATATCAACGCCGGCAATCTCCCTTACGGTGATCAGCGTCGCCTGGAGATCGCCCGGGCGATGTGTATCAAACCCACCATACTCTGCCTGGATGAGCCGGCAGCGGGGCTCAATCCCAAAGAGTCCTCTGAGCTGAACAAACTGCTTATCTACATTAAAGAGGAGCACGACATCGGTCTGTTGTTGATTGAGCATGACATGAGCGTGGTGATGGAAATCTCAGATCACGTTGTCGTACTGGATTACGGTAGCAAGATCTCAGATGGCACACCGCTCTATGTCCGCTCTGATCCCAATGTGATACGTGCCTACCTGGGTGAAGAGGAGACAGATGAACTGCCTCCCGAGGTTGCTGCTGATATCGCAAAAGATTTTGATACTGATAACAGAGAGGGTGTCTGAGATGTTAGAAATAGCCGGTTTACACACCTTCTACGGCAGTATTGAAGCGCTGAAAGGGGTCGACTTTTCCGTTAACGCCGGGGAGATCGTTACCCTGATTGGTGCCAATGGGGCTGGTAAAAGCACTCTGTTGATGACCATCTGTGGCACCCCTCGGGCGGCCAAGGGCAGCATCAATTACCTGGGGCAGGACATCACACACGAAAGCACCCACTCCATCATGCGCATGGGATTGGCTCAGTCACCGGAGGGGCGGCGTATCTTCCCGCGCATGACGGTGATGGAGAACCTTCAGATGGGTGCCATTGTCTCAGATGAGAAGTACTTTGATCAGGACCTTGAACGCGTCACCACGTTGTTCCCCATCCTGAAGAAGCGCGCAAACCAAAGAGGTGGAACGCTTTCAGGGGGTGAGCAGCAGATGCTGGCGATCGCCCGAGCGATGATGAGCCGTCCCAAGTTACTGTTGTTGGATGAGCCTTCACTGGGTCTGGCACCCTTGGTTGTAAAGCAGATCTTTGAAGTCATCGAAGAGATTAATCGGGAAGACAAGGTGACGGTCCTGCTGGTAGAGCAGAATGCATTTCATGCACTGAAACTGGCCCATCGTGGTTATGTAATGGTGAATGGTGAGATCACCATGTCCGGTGACAGCAAAGAGTTATTGGAACGGCCAGAAGTACGTGCCGCTTATCTGGAGGGTGGACATTGAGTATTCCTGTATTTATTGGCGTGACCCTGATCCTGTTCGGTGGTGCGGCCTACATGATGGGGCAAGCGATATCCATAACCTGGCGACCTGTTTTCCACGTCGTTGCTTATGGCCTGTTGTTGGGGGCAGCCGATCGCTTCATTATTTTTGCGCTGTTCGGAGGCGAACTGACATCACTGGTCGGCTACCTGTTTGATACCACGGTCATAACCGCTATTGGTTTAATGGCGTTCCGAATCACCCGGGTCAGCCGGATGATCAGCCAGTATCCCTGGCTTTATCGACGCTCCAGCTTGTTCAGCTGGGCTGAGATTAGAGAATAATCAGACGAAAGCGTTTACACTCAAAGCGTTCGTTGATTGTATGCTGCCTACAGTGCAAAAAGCCTGCACTGAATAGGGTAGTGGTCTGTTTAGATCTTAACTGAACAGATGAATAACAAGAGTAAAATCAACCTCAAAGACTGGGTAAGAACCAGAGGAGATAAGTTCAAATGAAAAAGACATTCAAGCTGTCTATGATGGCGGCGATGACTGCAGCTACCCTGAGCTTTGGCTCAGTGGCCAGCGCCGATATCATGATTGCCACCGCAGGTCCCATGACAGGTCAGTACGCCAGCTTTGGTGCACAGATGAAAGCGGGGGCCGAGCAGGCAGTTCAAGATATCAATGCGGCTGGCGGTGTACTGGGTCAGAAACTGGTATTGGAAGTAGGCGATGATGCCTGCGATCCAAAACAGGCTGTTGCGGTAGCCAACCAGATGGTTAACAAAGGTGTGGTCTTCATGGCCGGTCACTTCTGTTCTGGTTCATCAATCCCTGCTTCCAAGGTTTACGAAGAAGAGGGTATCGTCATGATCTCTCCCGCTTCAACCAACCCAAAACTGACCGAAGAGGGTGGGGATAACGTCTTCCGTGTTTGTGGTCGTGACGATCAGCAGGGCGCTGTTGCAGGCAAGTTCCTGAAAGAAAACTTTGGTGACAAGCAGATCGCTTTCGTTCATGACAAGACCGCTTATGGTAAGGGTCTGGCTGATGCAACCCTGGCAGAGTACAAAGCCGCTGGCGGTAAAGAAGCGATGTACGAAGCCATCACCGCAGGTGAGAAAGATTACACCGCACTGGTTTCAAAAATGAAGCAGAGCAACGTGGGTGTCATGTACCTGGGTGGTTATCACACCGAAGGTGGACTGATCGTTCGCCAGATGCGTGAGCAGGGCATGGATACCGTACTGGTCTCCGGTGATGCACTGGTTACCAACGAGTATTGGTCAATTACGGGTCCCGCAGGTGAAGGTACCCTTATGACCTTCAGCCCCGACCCCCGTAAAAATCCAGTGGCTGCACCTCTTGTAGAGAAGTTCCGTGGCATGGGTATTGAGCCAGAGGGATACGTACTCTACACCTACGGTGCCATCCAGTCCTGGGCACAGGCGGTCAACACCGCAGGTTCAACCGACACAAACAAAGTGATCAAATCACTCAAGTCTGGCAAGTTCAGCACCGTGTTGGGTGACTTCGGCTTTGATGCAAAAGGTGACGTAACCGCGCCGGGTTATGTGCTGTATCAATGGAAGAATGGTAACTACGACTATCTCTAATCGGTTAGTTATGTAGTTCAAAAAAGCCCGGCAATATTGCCGGGTTTTTTTTAGATTTGAATCAAGCACCATACCGTTGGGCTTCACGTTGTTCAGCACCAACCTACGGCGTTGCATAAAATATACAACATAATCTTTTCCACCTGCATTCGGTAACGTTAAATTAACACCACCTTGTTCCGGCCGCTCTGTTTGGCGGTTTGCAAATTGTGATCGGCCACTCTGAAAAGGTCGTCCGCTGTTTGATGGATTTCTGGATCATAGAGCACAGCACCAATACTGACGGTAGCGGTAAGGGTCCCCATAGAGGTCATGAGCGGCTCTTTCATGACGCCTTCCCTTAGCCGCTCGGCAATCATCCCCAGCTCATCTTTATCGGACGGCCAGACCAGGGCGGTAAACTCTTCACCGCCCCAACGATAGACGTTGTCAGCCGACCTGATGGCATGGGTTAGTCGTCCCTTTAACTCTTTTAGAAATTCATCACCAACGGTATGGCCGTACTCATCATTGATCCGTTTGAAGTGGTCGATGTCGATAACCAGCAGCCCCAGGTTGGTTTGGTTGCGTTTTGCGTAGGCCATTTTTTGATCGATATCCCGATCGAACTGGCGTCTGTTCGGCAGGCGGGTGAGGGTGTCCTCTATCGCCATCACATTCAGGCGTGTGGTGAGGTTGTCATAGAGTATCGAGGTGATCTCTTCTGAGGCGGCCTCAAGATCGAGCAGGTACTCGGTCACGGCGTGTGGTTTGCCCGCGTTAACATCGTCCACTGCCATGGCGGCCAGTTTATGCAATCGGGTATGGGCAATATCCAGTGCGGTTTGAAACTGAGTGGGGAGTTCATCCATTCCGCCACTATCCAGCCAACGGCCCAGCGTGCACTCATGTTTAGAGAGTGGCAGGGCAATCTCGTCTGGTGTGTCACCCAGTGCCAGCCGATACGCCTTGAGCTTCCAGCGGTAGTGTTCGATATAGGCATTCAGTATGCCATCCTGATCGGCGGGTGAAAGTTGATTGAACATGCGCGAGGCACGTTTTATCTCCTGCTCTGAACTTTGCTGATGCCGAACCAGTACATGATCCAGGTGATGGACAACCGCCTGTATGGATTGGGCCAGATCGACTACCCGGCAGAGCGAGCGTGACAGTTGATGATCCATCAGATCGCCACCGATGTTGATAAAAATATCACGCAACTGGGTAAGCGAGGCTATAGCCGTGCCGGAATCCAATGCCCTTTTTCGCCAGTGACTGGCTTGTTGGTACTGGACTGAAAAGAAGTGGTCTGAATAGTCGGCGCTGTAAAAGCTGGGCAGATAATCGTCTATGAAAGGACTGCTCTCTTGTGGCCAGTCAGCGGATTGATGGAACCACGCTTCATAGTCTTTTATACGGTTCGCCAGTTCTATGGAAATAACATCCTGGTACTCTCTGATGAGTGCGATGTCGTTTTCTTCTAACCCAACGAGGGTCCTTAGCCGCTTAATTTCAGACATGTGTTTGACCTGGCTGTGATACTTGGCGGCGCTTTGTGATTACTGCAGAGGGTACAGAGGCGGCCGGATAAAAAATCCTGGGAATAATGTAAGGTTTTTGTTAAAAGCGCATTCTACTTCGAATATTTAACCCTGTCATTTAAAGGTGGCATTGCACTGGGTAATGAATGTGTGATAAGGCGCTTTTGTATTCGGTGGTATTTTGACTACACTGCAAGTACATACTCTGAAAAATGCAGTAGGGCTGATCTCGTTTCAAGGGGTTTCAGAGTTCATTAGAGGCCGCTTTATGCATGAACCGCTTGTGACACAACCTACCCGCAATTTGTCAAAAGCTGAGCTTGAGGCAGAGCTGGAAAAACTCCACCTCCATATTAATGCCTGTGGCCTGTGTGATATTCCTGACGTTGATGTTTCACTTGCACAACTATTGCTTGAAGACAGGCGTAGTGAAAGTGTGATTATGGATCTGGCACTGGATGCCATCGTGATTATTGATGAGCAGGGTTCAATTGTCTCATTCAACCAGTCAGCCGAGTCGCTGTTTGGTTATCAGCGCAGAGAGGTGCTGGGGCGGGAAATCGCCAGTGCCATCATACCGCCCTCATTTAGGGAGCAGCACTATGCCGGCTTTTCCCGTTTCATAAATACAGGCGAAGCCCATATTATTGACAAACGCATAGAGGTCACGGCCATGCGGGCTGATGAGAGTGAATTCCCGGTCGAGTTGACGGTGACCGGCTTTCATATCAGAGGCGTCCGTTTCTTCACCGCTTTTATTCGGGATATCACTGAACGGGTAAAAATGGAGCAGCGATTGCGTCAAGAGACCGAGTTGGTTCAATTGCTGCATCGTCTGACTTCACTAGCAAATGAGGCGAGCAGCACCCAGGCGGCAATGCAGGGTTTTTTGAAAGAGGTGTGTGAGTATACCGGTTGGCCTGTGGGCCATGTGTTTCTGGTTGATCAGGAGCAGGCCTGTACCAAGCTGGTCTCTTCCCGGTGTTGGTATCTGGCGGATGAAAAACAGTACGAACGATTTTTTAAGGCAACAGAGAGTATGGAGCTTGAGTCAGGCTCTGGTCTTCCCGGTCGTGTTTTTTTATCCGGCAGGCCACTTTGGATTGAAGATATCAGCAGCGATAGTAATTTTCCCCGCTCAAAATTGATTGGTGATCTCTCTCTTAAGTCCGGTTTTGGTCTACCGATAAAGATCGGCAGGGAAGTGGTCGGTGTGCTTGAGTTTTTCACCCCGGAAAGAACCGAAAAGAATGATGCGTTTCTGGATACCCTGGGCCATATTGGTATTGAACTGGGGCGAGTGGTTGAGCGGGAACAGAATGCGGAACGGTTAAAGCGTTTTGCAGATATGGATGCCTTGACCGGGTTGCCCAATCTTCGGGTTGGTCGTGATCGGCTTGTTCAGACTGTGATTCGTTGTAAAAGGCAGAACGATCGGTTTGCCTTGCTGTTTCTGGATCTGGAT
>JAPHUG010000343.1 GCA_026197195.1 Sedimenticola sp. | reverse complement strand
GAAATCATTATTGGCAAACAGCGAAACGGGCCTATCGGTACCGTCAGGTTGACGTTCCTGGGTGAATTTACCAAGTTTGAAAACTATGCCAACGATATCTATGGCGATTCCGGTTACTGATGGGCCCCACCGCGCTCATTGATCTCTCTGCTCTCAGGTTTAACCTGCAGAGGGCAGCCCAACTGGCGCCCAACAGCCGTCTTTACGCCGTTATCAAGGCTAATGCCTATGGTCATGGTCTGTTGCGTGTGGCGCGCGCCTTAACCGCGGCTGATGCCCTCGCTGTGGCCCGGGTGGAAGAGGGTGTGCAGCTTCGTCAGGCCGGCGTTACCCGACCCATCCTGGTGTTGGAGGGATTCTTCACCATTGACGAACTGGAGGCTGCCTCCTGTTATCAGCTGGAGGTTGCCATTCAGCAACCAGAACAGATAAAGCTGCTTCGTGATCACCCGATCAGTCAGCCCATTACCTGCTGGTTGAAGATCGATACCGGTATGCATCGGCTTGGTTTTCAGCCTGATGATGTGGAGGCAGCCTGGGCGTTTCTCAATAACCATTCCTCGGTATCAAAAGAGGTGAGGGTTATGACCCACCTTTCATCCGGGGATGATCTTTCAGATCCGGCCACTGGGCAGCAACTAGGCTGTTTTCAAGCCTTTTCTGAACGCTTTAAAACCGCTACCTCAATTGCCAATTCTGCAGGCATCATTGCTTGGCCGGATACACGCACCGATTGGGCACGACCCGGCATCATGCTATACGGGGCTTCTCCCATGCTTGGCAGAACCGGTCTGGATGAGGGTTTAAAGCCAGTCATGACGCTCAAAAGCCGCATTATCGCAATCAACAGGTTCAGTAAGGGCAGCCCTATTGGTTACAGCGGTAGCTGGGTCTGCCCTGAAGATATGCGGGTGGCGGTGGTGGCGGCAGGCTACGGTGACGGTTATCCCAGACATGCCCCCTCGGGTACCCCCGTACTACTGAATCAACAGCAGGTCCCGCTGATTGGGCGGGTTTCAATGGATATGTTGAATCTTGATTTACGCAGTCAGCCGGAGGCGCAAGTCGGTGATGAGGTCACGCTCTGGGGTGAGGGTTTGCCTGCTGAGCTGATTGCCGAGCAGGCCGGGACGATCGCCTATGAGTTGTTCTGTGGGGTTACACAGCGAGTTGAATTTCAAGAGATCGCATCTTAGGGGGCCTAGTTCAAGTGGCAAGTGTCGGTAGCAAGAAAGGGGGTAAGTCGATCTATATCTGTGCTGCCTGTGGTGGCCAGTTTCCCAAGTGGGCAGGGCAGTGTTCAGATTGTAAGGGTTGGAACACACTTGAAGAGTCTATAGCTGCAGCGCCGTCACCTGCCGGTTCGAGGTTTGCCGGTTATGCGGGCGATGCGAACCAAAACCAGATTCGTAATCTCTCCGATGTATCCCCTGAGCAGCGAAGTGGTGAACCTACCGGGCTGCTTGAATTGGATCGTGTGCTGGGTGGCGGTCTGGTCAGTGGTTCGGTTATTTTAATCGGCGGGGACCCCGGCATTGGTAAATCAACACTGTTGATCCAAACCATGGCGCAGCTGGCTGGCCGACTCAACACACTCTATATCAGTGGCGAGGAGTCTCCTGAGCAGATCAGCTTGCGGGCGGGGCGGCTTGGTCTGAAAAGCGATCATCTTCGACTGCTGGCTGAAACCAGTGTCGAGCGCATCATTGCCCTGGCAAAGGTCGAGCAACCCGCTGTGATGGTGGTGGACTCCATACAGACGCTCTATACCGAGCAGCTTCAGTCTGCCCCCGGTTCAGTGGCCCAGGTGCGTGAGTCTGCGGCACAGTTGGTCAGGTTTGCCAAACAGAGCGGAACAACGGTCTTTCTGGTTGGGCATGTGACCAAGGAGGGGGCGCTGGCAGGTCCGAGGGTGCTGGAGCATATGGTGGATACGGTACTCTATTTCGAGGGTGAGGCCGGCAGTCAGTTCAGATTGATACGAACTATTAAGAATCGTTTTGGGGCGGTCAATGAGCTGGGTGTGTTTGCCATGACCGATCGGGGACTCAAAGAGGTCACGAATCCATCAGCCATATTTCTCTCTCGTCATGGCGAGGAG
>JAPHUG010000048.1 GCA_026197195.1 Sedimenticola sp. | reverse complement strand
TGCCAGGGGCGACTATATGCACCCAGGGTCGTCTGGGTACCTTCTGATACCTTGCCCAACTCTGCCATCCATTCGGGTTGAGGTGCGTAATTTTCTGGATCTTTCTGACAGGCATCCAGGGCTGCGCGCCAGACCTTTGTCACCTGTTCCACATAGACCGGGCTGCGCTGCCGTCCCTCGATTTTAATGGCCGAAACACCTGCGGCCTGCAATTGAGGCAATAGGGCGAGTGTATTCAGACTGGTAGGCTCTTCCATTGCATGGTACGTGTTATCACCGACCCGAAAACTCCCTTTACAGAGCGTGGGATAGCCCGCATTTTCACCCTCAGCAAAACGATCAATCAGGACACCGCCCAAACGGGTTTCCAGGCCGGATGGTGTTTCACGCCATTCAACATGACTGGCAGGTGAACAGGCACCATAGGTGTTTGGAGAGCGGCCTGTCGCATAGGAAGAGAGGATACAGCGCCCTTCGACCATGACGCAGAGGCTCCCGAACCCAAACACCTCAATCTCTACCGGGCTGTTATTCACCACATGCTCTACCTGACTGAGCGACAGCACGCGGGGCAGCACGGCGCGGCGCACGCCGAAATTATCCTTGTAGAATTGCAGGGCCTCGTAGTTGGTGGCAGAACCCTGGACGGATAGATGGAGATTCAGATCAGGGAACTTGTTGACCGCGTAATCAAGCACACCGATATCAGCTGCAATCATGGCATCAACACCCAGGTCAGCCGCCTGATCAACCGCATTCTGCCAACGTGACCAGCCATCGGGTTGCGGGTAGGTATTGAGCGCCAAAAAGACCTTCACCCCCCGTTGATGGGCATAACCAATCCCCTCGGCAATCTTTGCAGGTCCGAAGTTCAATCCGGCGAAATGCCTGGCATTCGTATCGTCTCGAAAACCAAAATAGACCGCACTGGCGCCATTATCAACGGCTTTTTTCAGTGAGGGGAGATTACCGGCTGGACACACTAATTCCATCGATTCAGTCACTCTATCAGTTGAAACAGGACAGGATTCAGCCGCATGAAACAGAACGGTGGTAGGCCGAACGCACAGCTGACACATTTCCTGTGAAATATAGGGGTAATTATCCCTTCCGGGGCGGGCCAGAGACAACCCCTAAATGGTATGGGTATTTGCAATCACAAAACCCACCCGCTGACTTGGTTAAAGCATCCATAATCAGGTATCCTCACAGCGCGCTGAAAACCCTGACTGAGTACTCATGATTTACTACTGGATAAAGAACCTACACATCAGCACGGTGATCTTCACCGTCTGTTTTTTTTCATTACGCTTGATTTGGATGATGAACCGATCAGGATTGGTCAATCGTGGTTGGGTGCGCAAACTCTCTCAATTCAATGACACCCTGCTGTTGATCGCTGGTATTTCGCTGGCCCTGTTGAGCCACCAATACCCATTGGTAGCACCTTGGCTGACCGCAAAACTGGTCGCCCTGCTGGTTTATATCATTCTGGGCATGTTTGCCTTGAAGTGGGCTGGAAGCCGTCGTAGCAGAATGGCCTACGGTGTCATGGCGCTGATCTGTGTTAGCTATATGATCCTGGTCGCGTTGACCAGAAACCCACAACCCTGGCAATACCTACTCCATTAAACTCAGTGTTCAGCGATATCACTTAAACCATCTGCATCAAGTATTTGCAAACGCTTATGGCGTAACTGAATCAGCCCACCCTTCTGTAAACGGGTCAAAACACGGCTTACGGTTTCACTGGCCAGCCCCAAATAACTGCCAATATCACTGCGTGACATACCAATCTGAAACTCTGCTTGTCGCATGCCCCGCGTATGCAGACGCTGGGTAAGATTCAATAGAAATCCCGCAAGACGCTGATCGGCACTCTGATGAATGAGCGCCGTTATCAATTGGTGATTAAAGGCCACCTCGGCACTCAGCATATTAATGATACCCTGCTGCAGCTGTTCACGCTCTCGGCCACTCTCGGAGAGCGCTTCCAATCGCAACTCACAAACACTGCTGTCCTGCAGTGCACGAGCAGTGTAAGGGTAGCGCTGATCAGCAAGTCCTTCGATACCGACCAACTCACCTATGACATGAAAGCCCACCACTTGGTCGAGGCCGGTATGTTTGGGGATATAGGTTTTAAACGAGCCGGACTTAACAGCAAACACTGACCTGAAAGGGTCATCCTTGAGGAATATCGTCTCTCCCCTAGCCACATGTCGACGGCGTAGCAGTACCCCTTCAGGTACATTGCTCTCCTCATCCGCGTAATCAAGGATTGAGCACATAGGGTCCAGACCACAATCTTCACAAGCAACCTCGCCCGGAAGCTTTTTCTCAGGAGTCCTTCTATGGCCGATATGAGGAATGGGTTTTCTCTGTCTATCCATTTGAAATACTATCTGTGGCTAAAACCGGTCAGTCATCCCGTCATATGACAGGACAGAATTAAAACTCTATCTAACATCAATTCTCATTCAAGAACTGAGTTTACCTGCGAAACCACAAAAAAACCAAGCAAAATTATCATCTTGGGATTAAACAATTAAAATGCGCAGACAAACGAAAACCACCCGAATAAGGTCTGAAAGGTTTCATTAACTGTAGAGCCGGTCGCTTACTTGAACAACGCTTCTACTGAAAAACCATCTTTTTCCAGGATACCGCGCAGACGCTTCAGGGCATCCATCTGTATCTGACGAACCCGTTCGCGGGTCACACCCAGCTCATTGGCAACCTGCTCCAGTGTGGCGTTCTCATAACCGTGCAGGCCAAATCGCCGCTCCACCACTTCCCTCTGTTTGTCATTCAGTTTACTCAGCCATTCATCCAGGTTGGCCGTCATACCTTCTGCCTGCAGACTGTCAGAAGGGTCTTCTGTCTGCACATCAGGAATCGTATCGAGCAGGGGTTTATCGGCATTCTTGCCAAAGGGTGTATCAACCGATGTAATCCGCTCATTCAGCCCCAGCATCCGTTTGACTTCATCAATTGGCTTATCGAGCAGGTCGGCTATTTCATCCGCACTGGGTTCATGGTCCAGCTGCTGTGTCAGTTTTCGCGCAGCTCGCAGATAGACATTGATCTCTTTTACCACGTGGATGGGCAGACGGATCGTGCGTGTCTGGTTCATGATGGCCCGCTCTATGGTCTGACGTATCCACCAAGTCGCATACGTGGAAAACCGGAAACCTCGCTCAGGATCAAACTTCTCAACGGCCCGTATCAGTCCCAGATTACCCTCTTCGATGAGGTCAAGCAGTGCTAACCCTCGGTTCATATAGCGCCGGGCAATCTTTACCACCAGCCGAAGGTTACTCTCAATCATCCGCTGGCGTGAGGCCATATCGCCCTTCTGCGCCAATCTGGCCAGAGTAACTTCTTCCTCAGCAGTCAGTAGTTTTGAACCACCAATCTCACTCAGATAGAGCCGAGTGGCATCCATCTGGACAGACGAAACACTCTCTTCATCACCCTCTGCAATTAGTTTGACATCAGCTTCCGCTTTTTTTGTCGTCCGTGACTTTAGATCAGGGGAAGGCTTCGCAACCGCCGCCGCTTTACCTTTCTCCTTATCTACCTGATGCTTGACCATACAAACCCTCCTAATGGACCCAGACTGATCCAGTGATCTGTAATCAGGGGTGGCGAGGTAACAACTTCAGCGGATCGATGGGCGCACCATTACGCCTGATCTCAAAGTGAAGCATGGGCTTTCCATTACCATCGCTGCCCATCTCGGCGATACGCACTCCCTTTTTTACCGTATCACCTTCTTTTACATGTATTTTTCTATTATATCCGTAGGCACTTAGATAGTTCTTATTGTGTTTGATAATGACCAAGCGCCCATAGCCAATTAGGCCGTTTCCTGCATAAACCACTTTACCAGATTCAGCGGCCTTCACTGTGGCCCCATAGCGTCCTTTTATCTTGACCCCTTTGCGAACCGGGTCACCTTTGACGAAACGCTCTGCTAATGTACCTTGTGTCGGCCAGAGCCATTGTAACTTTAGAGATTCAGGCGTCTTTTTCCCACTGGATGCACTCGATGTTACGCTTTTTGAACGCCCCTGGGATACCCTTTTATCTGATACTACGGGTTTAGACGGAGAAACAGCACCCTGAGATTTTGGGGTTTTAGTGATAGACGGCGATGTTGCTGGGCGTTTATAGGCTTTTTTTACCGGGGCCAGGGTCAGCCTTTGCCCTGGATAGATGGTATAGGGATAACGAATACCATTCCATCTGGCAATTGAGGAATAGTTGATACCGAAGCGCCAAGCGATGGAATACAGCGTATCACCCGATTGAACCCGATAGGTCGTTGGGCGGCTGGCTGTATGACGAACGGTTGGAGTGTCCCTGGAGACCACTGGCGCCCGAACGGGGGCAGTACAACCGATCAGCCATTGAGAAAACAGCAGTAGCAGCAGGCAGACATTGAGTGCCTTCAAAGCTCTGGTCAGCCGTCTATTGGAGATCAACACGACATGATGACCCGTGACCTCAAAACCAACCCTCTCGCTCCACGCTTCTCTCCTAATGTCTCATTCTCTCCTGATGACTCGTATTGTCGGCAACAAATGGCTATCCCTGAGTTTTTATCCAGATAACAATACCCGCAATGATAACCACGGTTGCCCAGCCGATCCTGTCAATATATTTGTGCAGGACACTCTCCATCCGGTCTCCACCCCATGCCATCAGACCCGCAACCAAAAAAAAGCGCGCACCCCTACCAATGAATGAGGCCAGAATAAAGGGCAACAGGGACATTGATATGACCCCTGCCGTAATCGTAAACAACTTATAG
>JAPHUG010000269.1 GCA_026197195.1 Sedimenticola sp. | reverse complement strand
TTCCAGATCTCGCCCTGCCATTCGCCCTTTTGATTAATCTGGTTCCACATATCGGTGAAAAACCGGGTGTCGTGATAGCCCGATTCAATCAGGCTAATGGAGTTACCCAGTAGCTCGCCCTGTGAAAAGCCGGTGTTTTTAATAAAGGCGGGGTTAGCAGAGATGATCCGGCCCTTGCTGTCGGTAACGATAATCGCATCCGGGGTATGCTCTATCACCTTGGCGGCCAGTTTCAGTTCGGCCTGGGTGAGTTGTCGATCATCAAGTATCACCTTGCCAAACAGAACGGAGGCGCAGATTGTCCCAAAATAGAGCTGAAGAAAGAGGATGGCAAAGCCATTGTCACCCGTGGCAAAAGGACCATTGCCGCGCATGGTCCCGACCAATGCGCTCAGCGCAATAACCAGTAAGACCAGTGTCAGGGTGCGTATTTTGAAGCGTAAAACCGACCAGACAATCAAGGGTGCCAGCAGGAAAGTAATCGGGTAGTGCTGCAAGTCCGGGGGTAGATAGCCTCCAAACAACAGGCCGCAAACCAGCAGGGTGGCACCCCCCATGCCGATCTTCTCAAGGAAGCTGGGGGAGGAGGATGTTTTATCATCGCGATTGAGCCAGGCCAGCAGCAGGGGGGCAGTGACCAGGATGCCCACAGAGTCACCGACCCACCAGATAGCGATGGATTGGGTCAGGGCCGTTGGCGGTATCAGGCCGGAACTCCACAGCATCAGGTTGCCGATAACAGCGCTGAAAAGTGGGGCTATTGCCACACAGAATAGTAGGAAATGACTGAAATAAATGGGCCTTGAGAGTGTCTTGCGCGGGTCTGAGAACTGCTGCATCAGCCAATAGCCGGCGGCTGCTTCCAGCAGGACGCCACCGGTCATGCCTGCACTTACCACCCAGACGCCACTGGTCAGCTGGGTGTTTGCCAGGGCACCGATCAGAATGCCGGGCAGCACCTTGTAGCCATGACGCAGTATTCCGGTAATCGCAATGCCTGAGGCAAACCAGATCGGAGAGACATTACCCTCAAAAAAGGCGAAATACATACTGATGCGGGCGGCAGCAAAGTAGAGCAGGCCGTATACCAGCCAGGGTGGGATTCGATTGGGCCTGATGACTTCCTGTATCATTCTCTTTGCGCTCGAGTGCCTGCTAAGTAGTGCATGAGTACCGATTAACTGATTCTGGCAATTCGGCCAGAGAGTCCAGTGTCAGATCGGGTGCTCTCCCCCAAGGGTCAAACAGGTTGGCTTGGCTGCGTTGTATCCATGCGGTATGCAGGCCGACAGACTGCCCCCCTAATAGGTCAAACGGGTTGCTGGAGATGAGCCAGCATAGATCGGCTGTTGCCCCGCTTCGTTGCAGAAAATGCTGGTAAACAGCGGGATTGGGTTTAAAGGTCTTAATCTCATGGACACTTACAATATCGATGAATTGATCCCGTATGCCTGCTGTGGCAAGCAGGGATTCGAGGTCGTCCGGCAAGCCGTTTGAGAAGGCAAAAAGCCGGTGGTCGGCCTGAGTCAACCTGTTCAGGGCATCGGCAGTATCTTGAAACACCGGCAAGTGGCGGTAGGCATCCAGTAAGGCCGCCTTATCATCCTCAGCCAGGGGCAAATTGAGCTGTAGTGCCGTGTATTCGAGTGCTTCCCGGGTGCAGATCGAAAAATCGACATAATCCTGCATCAGGCCCCGCCTGAACGAGTACTCCAGTTGCTTTTCCCGCCAGCGACTCGAGAACAGGCCTGCCTGATCTCCCACAAGCCGCTCAAGACTTTGGGTGATACCGGCGGTATCTATCAAGGTGCCGTAGACATCAAAGGCAAAAGTCAGGGGCATGAGGGCTCCGTTCTCACTGCTGATAGGTTCTATTTAACACCCCTTGGAGAGGGGAGAAAAGTGTTTCCGCTCATTTAGTTATTAAAACTAAAAAAGGATCATGCCATAAAATAGAGGATAAACTTAGTATAGGGTATGGGGTACGGGTTCATAGTTTTTGTGTGAACTGCATCAAGCTTATTTCTGCGGCTATCGTCAATCAGTCGGCTATCTCGGGTATCTGAAGGGTCGCAGGATGGGTTATCCTGCCTCTCTCTATAGCGACCTAAAACTTAAAGAGAGACGATGGCTTCCGATACCCCCTTTATCCTCGTGGATGGCTCTTCCTACCTGTTTCGTGCTTTTCACGCGCTGCCCCCGCTCACCAACTCCCGGGGTGAGGCGACCGGTGCCATTGTGGGGGTGGTGAATATGTTGCGTAAGCTGATCAGTGAGTATCAGCCGACCCATATGGCGGTGGTGTTTGATGCCCCCGGGGGTACTTTTCGGAACGAGATGTATGATCAGTACAAGGCCAATCGCCCGCCGATGCCGGATGAACTGAGAGAGCAGATCGAGCCACTGCATCGTATTGTCGAGGCCATGGGGTTGCCACTGCTGATGGTGCCCGGTGTTGAAGCGGATGATGTGATCGGGACGCTGGCCACCCAGGCCTCACGGAAGGGGATGCACACGCTGATCTCGACCGGCGACAAGGATCTGGCCCAGCTGGTGGATGACCATGTCACCCTGATCAATACCATGAACGACAGTCGTCTGGATCGACAGGGTGTGTTGGATAAATTTGGCGTCACACCGGAGCAGATTATCGATTATCTGGCCCTGGTGGGTGACTCCTCGGACAATATTCCCGGTATCCCCAAATGCGGGCCCAAAACGGCGGTCAAGTGGCTGAGTCACTATGGCACGATCGATGAGCTGCAGCGCCGGGCCGATGAGGTCAAGGGCAAGGTGGGTGAGTATCTGCGGGATAACCTGGAGCAGCTGGCCCTGTCGCGACAGCTGACGACGATTAAGCTGGATCTGGATCTGGAGCAGACCCCAGAGGATCTGCGGCCTGCCGCACCCGATCAGTCGGCCTTGCGGGATTGGTTCTCACGTATTGAGTCTCGTCGCCTGCTGGACTCGATCGGTCAGGCCGAACCCCGGAGTGAAGCCGCGATTTCGTCTGAACCGGCCCCCCCTGCGGAGGCGATCCAGACCGATTATCAGCTGATTCTGGATCGGGCCCACTTCAAGGCCTGGCTTGAACGGCTCAAGGTGGCGGAACTTATGGCCTTCGATACTGAGACCACCAGCCTGGACTATATGCAGGCGGAGTTGGTGGGCCTCTCCTTCTCGATCTGTCCGGGTGAAGCAGCCTATGTACCTGTGGCCCACTGCTATCCCGGGGTGCCGGAGCAGCTGGATCGGGATTGGGTCCTGGCGCAGATGAAGCCGTTGCTGGAAGACCCCCATCGTATCAAGGTGGGGCAGAACCTGAAGTACGACATGAGTGTGTTGGCCCGCTATGGCATTACACTCAGGGGTATCGGCTTCGATACCATGCTGGAGTCCTACGTGCTGGACTCTACCGCGACCCGGCACGACATGGATTCGCTGGCAGAGAAGTACCTCGGCCTTCAGACCATCAAATACGAAACGGTTGCGGGCAAGGGCAGCAAGCAGTTGCGCTTTGATCAGGTGCCGCTGGAACAGGCGGGCCCTTATGCAGCCGAAGATGCCGATATCACGTTACGTCTGCATCAGCATCTCTGGCCTCGCCTTGCGGCGGCGTCCCGACTTTCTGACCTGTTGCGTGAGTTGGAGGTGCCGCTGGTCCCGGTGCTGTCCAGGATGGAGCGTGGGGGTGTCAGGGTGGATGATGCCCTGCTGTTGAAGCAGAGCCAGGAGCTGGCCAGCCGGATGCATGAATTAGAGCAGCAGGCCTATGCCGTGGCCGGACGCAGTTTTAATCTCAGCTCGCCCAAGCAGATCGGACAGATCTTTTTCGAAGAGCTGGCCCTGCCGGTGATCTCCAAGACCCCCAAGGGGGCCCCATCGACGGCGGAGTCTGTGCTTCTGGAGCTGGCGGATCAGGGTTATGAACTACCGGCCTTGATTCTGCAGCACCGGGGATTCTCCAAGCTCAAGTCAACCTATACGGACAAGCTTCCGCAGATGGTCAACCCGGAAACGAAACGCGTTCACACCTCCTATCATCAGGCGGGGGCGGCCACCGGAAGGCTCAGTTCATCGGACCCTAATCTGCAGAATATCCCTATCCGTAGTGAAGAGGGGCGGCGAATTCGTCAGGCCTTTATTGCGGAGCCAGGCTATAAGATAGTGGCAGCAGATTATTCCCAGATTGAGTTACGCATCATGGCCCATCTATCGGGTGATGAGGGATTGCTCAAGGCGTTTGCAGCCGGGGTGGATATCCATCGTGCCACTGCGGCCGAGGTGTTTGATGCCGCCGGTCCAGAGGATGTGACGCCGGATCAACGACGATCGGCCAAGGCGATCAACTTTGGCTTGATCTACGGTATGTCGGCCTTCGGCCTGGCGAAGCAGCTCGGTATTGAACGTGGGGCGGCTCAGCGCTATGTAGATCTCTACTTTGATCGCTACCCAGGGGTTAGGGCCTATATGGATAGAATGCGGGCAGAGGCGCACGATAAAGGCTTTGTGGAGACCGTTTTTGGCCGACGACTGCATCTGCCTGAGATCAACGCCCGGAACAAGATGCGCCAGGCCGCCGCCGAGCGCACGGCCATCAATGCCCCCATGCAGGGTAC
>JAPHUG010000180.1 GCA_026197195.1 Sedimenticola sp. | reverse complement strand
TTGATTGAGCAGAGGGAGAGTGATTCCAGCTGATCAGGGTTGTCATGCAGCCAATTGAGGGTATTTCGGATCACCCAGCGATCAATCTGCGGCGAAAGATGGTAGTTTTCGGCCGCGGGTAAAAACTCACCCGGCGGAATGATCTGGTCATTTTCATCAAGCATCCGTACGAGGATTTCGTAATGATCGCCCTCATTCTCCATCGGGTTCAGTGGCTCAATTGTCTGGTAGTAGAGGCGAAAACGGTCCTCGGTCAGCGCCCGATTAATCCGGGAAATCCACTGGATCTCATTGAGTCGCTTGGTTAGGGTGGCATCCTGAGCACTGCCTACATGAATACGATTTCGACCCTGATCCTTGGCGACATTACAGGCGGTCTCGGCCGCGCTGAACAGTGAGACATTGCTCTCACTGGTACTGTCAATCGGTAGTAAACCAATACTCACGCTTAGATCATAGCTTGACTCTTCCCAGCGAAAGGTAAACTGCTTCAGCTGGTCGTGGAGTTTTTTAATGATCGCCTGGCCATCTTCCAGGGAGCAATCGCCCAGGATGATACCAAACTGATCACTACCAAGGCGGGCGGTGATGTCACCGCTGCGGCGGTGGTGGGAGAGCAGCCCCCCTAGTTGTCGAAGTAACTCGTCGCCAGCGGTATAGCCGCAGGCATCATTAATGCGATGAAAGTGGTCGATATCGAGAAAACAGAAGGTATGTACCCGGCCTTCCTGTTTGGCTGTTTCCAGGGCTGAAGTGAGTCTTTTTTCAAAGGCCAGCCGGTTGGCCAGCCCGGTCAGGATGTCATGGCGAGACTGGTGAGAGAGCTTGGCGCTGAGGTGTTCAACGGCAATGGCATCATGTTGTGATGCGGCCTCTTTTTCACGTTCTGCGCGATAGGTTGCCAGGGCCTCTTCCAGTGCCACCTTGAGGTCGGCCGCGGAACAGGGCTTGGTCAGAAACTTGAATACCCGCCCCTGGTTTACGGCGTCCATTGCGGTCTGCTGATCGGAGTTACCGGTCAGCATCATGCGAACGGTCTGGGGGTAGGCCTCAGCCAGGCGATTGAGCAGTTCAACCCCATCCATGTGTGGCATACGCATATCGGATACAACCACGGCATAGGCTTCGTCTTCTTCAAGCTGGCTGAACATAGTCAGCGCCTCTTCACCCCCAGTGGCAATGTCCAGGTTGTACTCTTTTCCCAAGCCGCGTTTATAGCCTGAGAGGATGAATGGTTCGTCATCGACCAGGAGAATACGTTCTGACACGGATGATCTACTCCTTATTATTTCGGCTGCGCCTGTCTGCCTTAATGTACTAACGGCAGGTGGAGTGAAAGATTTAGTCTATTTCCCCGAGAATTAGAGGAATTTTAGGTGCAGATGCAGGGTTTGGTCATTCAGTGCTAATTATAGGCGGGAAAAGGGGGTGCTGTAGGAAGTGGCCGCCGGTCGGCCGGTTTTATCCGATAGTCGGCAGGGTTGCCCTGGACACCCTGCCGTTTGTTTGGGCAGGGTGTGACCGGGGATTAGACCCTTACGCCAATGCGGCAGCCGCTTTTATGGTTTCCAAGTTAATTGCGGGTAGATACTCCGGCCGGGGTTGACTGCGGCGGGTGAATTTTTTGATGATACCTTCCAGGTTGGGGCGCTTTTCAGCCGGCCCTTCGCCCGTACCGATGCCACCACCGAATTCAACAAACAGATTAATGCCGTCATCCAGCGCGGTCTGCAGGCAGCCCACCCAGTTGACGGGGTGGAACAGCTGGAAGAAGAGTCGGGATTTGATGCTGTCAGCATCATCTTCATGAAACCCGCCCGTGTAATTGGAAAGCACCTTGAGCTGCGCGGGAGAAAAGGAGGCTTCAGCCAGGGCATCGCGAAAGTGGCGGGCGGCCTCAACCATATAGTAGGTATGGAAAGCGCCTTCTGTCTTCAGGCGTACCGCCTTTTTCTTCGGCAGCACCTCGGCCATTTCGGCGGCAAGAGCATCGAGATCAGCCCCGGAACCCCCTACCACGGTCTGGTCTGGCAGGTTTAGTCCGGCTATACCACAGAAGTGCTTGTCTGCCAGCGGCCGGGCGGTTTCCAGGTCGATGGTTAGTGCAGCCATCTCCCCTTCGCCGTAGGTGCCCATCAGTTCACCCCGCTTGGCCACCAGACGCAGTGCATCTTCAAAACTGAGTGCTTCGGCTGCAACCAGGGCGCTGTATTCTCCCAGACTGTGTCCGGCAGCTGCGCTTGGAATCAGTGGCTGATCGGCCAGCTCGCGGTAGACCGTGAGACAGGCAATGTGGTGGGTCAGCAGGACAGGCTGGGTATAGCGGGTCAGGTTGATCTGTCCATCGGGATTATCGGTAGAGAGTTTGGCCATGTCGTAGCCGAGTACATCACTGGCCTGTTCGTAGACCGCTCGGGCAGAGGCAAAATCGGCACAGAGGTCACTACCGATGCCGGTGTACTGTGAACCCTGGCCGGGAAAAACAAAAATCACGCGTTGTTCGTTATCTGACATGGTGCTTCTCTTTCAGTATAAAAATGCGATCTGGAAGGATAGTCATTTATAGAAATCAGAACAAGCTTTGGCCTTGCTCCTGATCGGGGTTCCGGTAGGATAGGAGGCACATTTGTGTGTGAACAACGCACGCCAGTATTTAGCTGCATCCGGTTTCAAAGGCCCGATAAATGAACAAACCTGCTACACCACTTAGATCCGTACTCTATGCACCCGGGGTGAACAGACGGGCGCTGGAAAAAGCGGCCTCCTTGCCCATTGATGCGTTGATACTGGATCTGGAAGATGCTGTTTCACCCGATGCCAAGGCCGAAGCACGTGCCACCGTGGTTGATGTGCTGGCCTCAGTAGATTACGGCTTCCGCAAGCGGGTGGTGCGTATTAATGGATTGGATACGGATTGGGGTGCAGAAGATATAGAAGCGGTGGCCGGGACCGCGGCAGATGCCATCTTGTTACCCAAGGTGGAGACACCAACCGCTGTCTCGGAGGCGCTCTCTGCACTGGATAGCGCCGGTGCCCATCCCGATCTGCCGATCTGGGTTATGGCTGAAACGCCACGGGGTATCATGAACAGTGCCGCCATAGCGGGTGCTGATCCCCGCCTTGAAGTGATCGTGATGGGCACTTCCGATCTGGCCAAGGAGCTGCGGGTGCGGCACACGCCTCAGCGAGAGGGACTGGTCACTTCGCTGGGGCTCTGCATGCTGGCTGCCCGGCTTCATGGTCTGGATATCCTGGACGGGGTGCATCTTGATCTGCAGGATGCGGAGGGCTACCAGTTGGCCTGCGAGCAGGGCCGTAATATGGGCTTTGACGGAAAGACCCTGATTCACCCAAAACAGATTGAGCCTGCCAATCAGGTGTTCGGCATTTCAGATGATGATTTTTTGCAGGCAGAGGCGATCGTTACGGCCTGGCAACAGGCACAACAGGCGGGTAAAGGGGTCTGTGTTGTGAATGGGCGGTTGATTGAGAGCCTGCATGTGGAGGAGGCGCAACGAATGATCAGCATGCACCGCGCTATCCATGCCCGAACCTGATCAGCAACGCCATCTACAGCAGTTGCTTGCCCGTCAGGACGAGTTAATGAGTGTGGCTGAAACGGCTGACGCGGCCGCTGAAACGGTGACACTGGACCAAACCCGGGTCGGTCGTCTTTCCAGGATGGATGCCTTGCAACAGCAGGCCATGTCCCAGGAAAATCGACGGCGACGTTCGCAGGAGCTAGTGCGTATCAACAATGCGTTGAGCCGCATCAAGGCAGGTGACTACGGCTATTGTGTAGAGTGTGAAGAGCCCATCGCTGAGAATCGGCTGGCAGTTGATCCGGCTCAGCCGCTCTGTATTACTTGTGCTACTGCCCGTGAAAATGGGCAGGCCCAATAGATTTACATCCCAAACAAATGAGGAGTTACAGCTAATGAGTGCGACGGTAATGGTGTTGCCCAGCAAGGTACCAGAAGAGATTCGTCTGGTCAGCATACCGGAAGACATGGAGTCACATGAGGCGTTTCGCCATGCAACCGGCGTCATTGCGGCGGCAGAAGAGGCGAATCCAGATGCCACCTGGGAAGATATCGAGGATGCCCTTGAAGCACAGGGTTTCCGCAGTCAGGATTTTTTACTGGGTCCAGCGCTCGATTGATTAACCCTTCTGTTGCAGCCGGTCCAGTTTCTGCTGGATCAGGCTGATATGCAGCCGAAGGTCATACAACTCTTCGGCGTAGGAGAGCGGGATCTCGATATGCGCCACCTCGTGTTCGATGCGGGTGAGCGCTGATTGAGCCTGCTGCAAGTCGGCATCGGCCACAAACAGCCGATGGTCAATCTCCAACACCTCCTTGTACCAGCGATAGATACGTGAGCGCATGCGCCAGCGATAAATGGGTGGCATGATCTTGAACAGCGGTATCATCAGCGCCAGAAATGGCAGCAGCATCACCTTCAGTCGGTCTACCAGGGTGGCCGCCCAGAATGGCAGGTAACGCTGCAGGAAGGGGGGGCCGTATTTGTAGAACCGCTCGGCCTCGCTGCTTAGTGGGTAGACCAGATAATCGGGTGCAGGAAACTGTCCCTTCTCTTCAAACCAGCCGCCTTTGTTATGGACGCCTTGTGCCGCCTGTAACAGTAGATCCATCAGCGCAGGGTGTAGATCTTCCCGCACCACCAGGTTGGCGCTGGCGGCCAGCAGTACGGTTTTCTCGGCGGGCAGATTGCGCCGCATGTTAATCACCCCCTCGGGTAATACGACAGATGACAGGAAGCGGTGGGTCCGGGTGTAGGCGTCGGCGCGACCGAAGCTCAGAAGTTTGATCTGATCGGAATCGAGCAGTGCCCGGACCACCGGTGACATGGGTGAGGCGACAAAAAAGGCGCTGGCGATCTCTCCGTTGAGCAGGGCATCCGCAGCCGCCCGGCCACTGAGTGGTAGCAGCGGCGTGTTGCTGGGGTTGATGTCATTGTCCGCCAACAGTTGTTGAGCCAGTGCGCGGGTGCCGCTCCCCTCAGCCCCGATGGCAATACGCTGCCCGAGCAGGTCGGTCAAGTGCAGAACCGGGACGTTTTTTCGATGGAACACCCAGATGGGTTCAAAGTAGAGACTGCCCAGCGAGCGCAGCCCTTTCTCTGCCTCGGCATGGCTGGTGGTACCTCCCTGGACCAGTGCGACCGCAACTTCGCCGCTGATCAGGCGCTGTATGTTCTCTATCGAGCCGGCGGTGTTCAGCACCTCCAGTTCTATCTTTTCCTGCTTCAACCGTTCCTGATACTGTTGGCCAAACAGATAATAGGCGCCCTCTTTTTGGCCTGTGGCTATGCGGATGCTGTCGGGCGGTGCCGGTTGCACAAATTGATAGGTGAGAATGAACCCAATCAGCACCAGCAGAATAGCGGGGCCGAAGATGCTGATATTGTCCTTATTATTGTTGGGTTTGCGCTGATTGCTCAAGGCGGTATCCTGAAGTGCTGTTACTCAGCCCACTATAACCCAGATCGCATGCGTTGTAGTCGGCAATGGTACCTATTCGCCCTTTTTTGGAGGCCTCATGTCACGCACTGATAAGCACACTGTTCATGGTCATTCGATGCACCCTCCGTTCCCGGACGGGCTGGAGATGGCGCTGTTTGGCATGGGGTGTTTCTGGGGTGCGGAGCGCCGGTTTTGGCAGTCGGACGGGGTCTACACGACGGCCGTGGGTTATGCGGCGGGGAGTGTCGTGGATCCCACCTATGAACAGGTCTGCGGTGGCAGCACCGGGCATGCCGAGGTGGTGCGGGTTGTGTTTGATCCTGCTGTGATCACTTATAGTGAATTACTTACACTTTTTTGGGAGAGCCATAACCCGACCCAGGGCATGCGCCAGGGTAACGATAGAGGCACTCAGTATCGCTCAGGTATTTATACCTACAATCAGGAGCAGCGCGATCAGGCTGAACAGAGCAAGGTGATCTATCAACAGGCGCTTTCTGAAAAGGGGTTTGGCCAGATTACGACGGAGATCATGGCTGCCCCGACGTTCTATTACGCGGAAGAGTACCATCAGCAGTACTTGGCCAAAAATCCGGGCGGCTACTGTGGGTTGGGCGGTACTGGGGTGGGGTGTCCCAGCGGCCTGATCGAATAAACGAAAAGGGCCGCTGGGTCAGGCGGTCCGATCAAGCGGCGCCGGCGTATTCCACCCGGTTTCTGCCACGATTCTTGGCCAGATAGAGGGATTCGTCGGCCCGGTGGATGAGGTCCAGCACATTATCATCCTGGTTCAGCTTGGCGATACCGATCGAGATGGTAATCGAGCCATAGGCTTCACCGCGGTTTTTGTTGATCAGGGTGCCGGAAGAGATCTCGTTGCGGATCTGCTCGGCGGCGGTTCGGGCACCGGTCAGATCCGTGTTGGGTAGGATGATGGCGAACTCTTCACCACCAAAGCGTGCGGCTGTGTCCTTGCCCTTTATGCAGCGCTTGAGTGTTGAGGCAACGAACCGGAGAACCTTGTCACCCACCAGATGACCGTGGGTGTCATTGAAATTTTTAAAGTGATCAATATCGGCCAGCAGTAGACAGGTCGACTGATTGGTATCCTGTGCAATCCTGAGGGTCTGTTCCAGGGCAGTATCAAACGCCTTGCGATTGGCAATGCCGGTTAAGCCATCGGTCAATGACTCTTTACGAACCTGCTCCAGCTCCTGACGCATGGCCTCCATTTCGCTCATGACATGGGACATCTGGTTTTCAAGGCGGCTTTGTGAGGCTTCCATATCCCGGGTGTCATGGATCACCTGTTGAACTTCTGAGCTGATGGCCTCGACAGAGGTCTCTTTATTCAGAATGCCGGCAAAACGGTCCAGTGTACTGGTGTATCCAGCAATGTTGCCGCCGGCACGTTTAAACTCATCCTGTAGTGACGTCACTACCGTTCGCAACTCTTTTCGCAGCTCATCCAGGGCGACATCGTCCTGAATGAAGTGTCGGGCATAGAGTTCCCATAGCGTGTCATCAGATTTGGCTTCTGTGGCGGCGGTTAAATGTTGGGCCAGTTCGCCTTTCAGCTTCTCGTTACGACCTGCCGTGACGTCATAGCTGATGCGATAGTTGAGGGGGGATGGGGGTATCTGGTGTTTTGACAGCAGGGCCAGGGCTTGACGCAGATGCTCCGAGGCCTTGGCGTAATCATCCGGATAGGGGTTCATCTCTCTTTGAGCATCCATTATTTTCTGCCTTTTTTGTTGTCCGGCGGCTTTGTTGTTGTGTTTGGGTAGCCGACCGTGGCAGATGTTCGTTCCTATCCTTGGATGGTTGTTTTGATAATCGCGTATTTTCACACAAAACCTGGGTCAATGTAGCCCGTATAACCCATTTTTGTGTGATAACTGGGTCACATTCTGTTTTTTGTGCGTTATTCAGCAGGTTTAATTGGGCTTTAGCTCGATGGTGCCGCTGACCTGTACCTGCAGGCGCTGGGTGCCCGCTTCAAGTGTCGGTGCGGCCTCGGCCATGAGCGCCCTTCCCTGCATGGCGTATTGGCGGGGTGAGGAGCCGTTTTCATTGATCTGCATCTCAACCACACGATAATCCTGGCGCCCCATCTCCCGGGTGATCAGTTCTGCGCGTTGCCGGAAGGCCTGGATGGCCTCAGTGGTCAGACGGTTTTGCACTGACTGTTGGCGCTCGGGTGAAACGGTGTATTGGGTATTTCCCAACTGAAGTGTCTCCTGAAGGGTGCCAATGAGTTGGCTGATAGCGGAGGCGTTCCGACTCTCAAGGCGGATGGATTGGCGTACCCGCCAGCCGGTAATGGTGTTGTTGCGATAGATCGGATGGGTGGTGTAATCCAGTGTTTGAACTTTGATCTCGGGTTGCTGTTTTGCCAGTGTGACCGCCTGACTGATTGCCTGATTGATCTCGGTTGAGAGGCGTGTTGGGTTGTTTCCCTCCTGTTGGGCATAGAGCGTGGCCATGAGGATGTCATTCTCAACCGATTCACCGGCCGATGCTGAGAAGCTGATGCGGTCATAGCTGGGTGGCAGAGTGTCAGCGATGGCTGGAACAGAGAAGAGCGCCCAGGCTATTAAGAGAATTCTGCTCATCTTTCAGGCTCCTGTGGAGGGGGTGGCCCTCAGACTATTGGGTTTTGTCAGAACCTTCAACCGGTATGCTATCTGTGAATAGCTGTTCCACATCGACAGAATCAAAGTGGTAGTGTTTGTTGCAGAAGTCGCAATCTACCTCAATAGCACCCTGCTCTTCGATAATGGAGAAGAGTTCCTCCCGACCCATGGCGCGGAGTGAATCACTGATCCGCTCTTGTGAACAGCCGCAGCGGAAGGCGACGGGTGTTGGATCAAATAATCGAACCTTCTCTTCGTGAAACAGTCGATGCAGGAGCGTTTCAGGCGGCAGATTGAGCAGCTCATCCTGAGTGACGGTATCGGCCAGCAGGGTGATCCGTTCCCACTCCTCATGTCTGTCATGCTCAGAGGGGAGTTGCTGGATCAGTAGTCCCGCGGCCCGGTTTTCATCAGCCACCAGCCACAGGCGCGATGCCAGTTGCTCTGAATTGCTAAAATAGTTCTCCAGCGCCTGCGCAAGGTCTTTTCCTGCCAGCTCAACGATTCCCTGGAAGCGGTTGGGGCCTTTGTTGGTGATGGTCAGTGACATATGGCCTTTACCATAAATGGCAGCCAGGTCTCCTTCAGGAAGCTCACCTGACCAGCGGGCCAATCCCCGCAGGGTGAGCTCATTGGTTGCCTGTGCGACCAACGTATTCAGCGGTCCGTCACCCTGGGCCTGAAGGATCAAAGACCCATCATATTTGATCGTCGCAGAGAGCAAGGCGGCGGCCGCGATAGCCTGTCCCAGTTGTTGACTGACAGAGGCGGGATAGGGGTGGCGATCAAGAATGGCCTTCCAGCTGGCGTCCAGTTGTACGAGCTCGCCGCGTATATCATTGGCTTCAAAAATAAATCGGTTCAGTTGATCCAGGTTATGCATGACTAAAGGGTCTTTAAATTGATATTGAATGGGGGGCACGAAGTGGCCGACTAAAAGATATCAAAACGCTCAAAAAGGGTGCTGAACT
>JAPHUG010000257.1 GCA_026197195.1 Sedimenticola sp. | reverse complement strand
GGGTAATGCACTGCTTTACAGAAGACTGGGAAATGGCCAAACAGGCACTTGATCTCGGCTTTTATATCTCCCTTTCGGGCATAATCACGTTTAACAGCGCAGCTGATTTACGTGAAGTAGCCAAGAAAATACCTGCAGATAGACTCCTGATCGAGACAGATGCCCCCTATTTGGCACCTATTCCACACCGTGGAAAACCTAATCTACCCAGCTATGTGAGTTATGTCGCTGACACAATCGCAGAATTACGTGGCGTATCAAGAGACAGGCTGGAAGGATTAACCTGCGACAATTTCTACAGACTATTCACGTCTGCCAATAGAACCGTCTAACTCTGTCAGCTCCATCACCAGGCGGCAGCTAGTGTCACCCGCCATATCGACGCTATAACCTAGGTCATGAGGTGATCCCATCAAGTCAATTGTTTGGGTTTAGAGTTCTCATCAAGTCCAACATAGGTAATTGAGGCTACCGCCACACGACCCACGGTGTGTGGATTCCGGTCCCTTTCCGCATAGACCTCTACCTTTACCCGAATCGACGTATTGCCTTTACGCTCAATCTCGGCATAACAACTGACCAGATCTCCGACATGGACGGGTTTTTCAAACTGAAAATCATGCACAGCCACAGTAACAACCCGTGCATCAGCAATCTGCATGGCCACAATACTGCCGGCTATATCGACCTGAGACATCAGCCAGCCACCAAATATATGTCCTGATGGATTGGTGTCAGACGGCATCGCAAGCACCCTGACCGTCAGTTGCCGTTCGCCAGGATGGCGTTCCTCTATGGGATATTTACTCATATTAAATAACACCTATTTTAATTATATTACAGATAGTTAATAACGATTATTAATGTTGTGAATCAAGTAATATCTGATCCAGTATCTGAAAGGCACCCTGTAATTTCTCTTTCTCGGTATAGAAGTGGGGCGAGAAGCGAATGCCACCTCCCCGCGGGGCACAAATCACACCCTGTTGCATCAATGCAGAATAGAGCGGTGCATGGTCGGTCCCCTTCACCTGAAAAGTGACAATACCGGAAAGACGTTGTTTGTCGGTGCGACTGACTAACCTTAATTGAGTGCGTCGGTTGATCAACTCAATCAAATAAGCGGTGTTCTGTAGAACAAGGTCTGATATAACCTCCATCCCAATCTCCCTGATTAAGGAAAGACTGCTGTTGAGCGCATGAACACCCAGCATATTCGGACTACCACATTCAAAGCGCTTTGCCGTCGTCGCCGGTCTGGTATCGAGACTATCATAATCGCCTGCAGATTCGATCATATGCCAGCCAAACTGATGTATTGTAAGGGAATTCCTTAGTTCAGGGTTGACATAGAGAAGGGCAACACCTTCCGGGCCTAACATCCACTTATGCCCATCGGCGACCACGAAATCAGCAGGTATCTGCGTTAGATCGAACGGCAACGCCCCCAAGCTCTGAATAGCATCCACACAAAACAGAACACCCTTATCAACACAGTAGTCACTCAGCCGTTTCAGATCCATCCGTAGGCCGGATGCATATTGCACAGAACTCACACTGATCAAGCGCGTATGCTCATCACAGCATGAGAGCAGGGCGGTTTCGGGTTCCTCTTCTGCGTCTATATCTACAAGGCGGCATTCCACCCCAAATCGCTTCAACATCTGCCAGACAATGCGATTGGATGGAAACTCCTGCTGGAAAATAACCACATTATCACCGGCCTTCCAATCGATACCATTGGCGATCGTTGACAACGCCTCCGATGTGCTTTTCTGAAGTGCAATATCATCAACCGAAGCAGCATTGATTAACCAGCGTAAATGCTCCCGTAGCTCATTCTCAGCCTTTATCCAATTCAGGTAACCCTTGGCTCCCTGTTGACTGTTTTCCTCAGCGAACCGCGTGACAGCCTGTGTGGTGCACGCAGGCCAGGGTGCCACAGCGGCATGGTTTAGATAGATGATGTCATCCTGAAGGGGAAATTCTGAGTTGTACATAAAGTGACCATTTCTCCTTAAT
>JAPHUG010000141.1 GCA_026197195.1 Sedimenticola sp. | reverse complement strand
CCCTGAAGTAATCAGTAGCACCGCCACTATTTTCCCATCCACCTACAATATTCATATCGAAGGTAATGGTGACATTGTCTCCAGGGTTACCCAGACCAGTAAACGTCTTGGTAACAGTCTCATCGCGCTCTATCAACATTGCACTGTTGAGAACAGATGCATTGGTCCATCCATTCGTATTGCTATCAAAGGTCTCAGAGACAAGTGTAACGTTAGATTGATGGTCTACAGCATTGAGTAAGGTATAGGTATAAGCACCCGTATTGGTATCAACAACCAGCGTATTACCCTCAGCCGTTGTAACGGTAATCTGACCAGGAACACTCGTATCGGTAGTGCCTCCCGCAATAGAGACACTGCTCAGTGTAATACCGTTCGGGATGGTGTCATCAGAAAGGATATTGCCGGTCGCTACCTCACCATCACTGGCACTATTAGTGCCGGTTGCCATGGCCGCTTCGTACACCTCATCGGTGTTTGCGTTCAGGGTGGGTACTGGTTTGGCCGCTCGCGTGACATTGACTGTGACCGTACCCGATGTGACATCACCATCAACATCCTGCATGGTGAACCCAAGGACTTCTGCAAAGGCCGTGGTAAAGGTAGGATCTGCCACATAGGAATAGGCACCCGTTTCCATATTGATGGTTATCTCACCTTTAAGCACCGTTGTAACCGAGAAGCTGGTGCCATTAATCACCGTTGCATTAGCTGTATTGGTGATAGTCCCCGCATTTGCATCGTAGGTGTAGGTTACCGAATCGATGGTGACTGTCCGCACATGGCCGTTTCCGTCTGCGCCAAAACCACCGGTAGCCAATGAACCAAACAGACTTCCAGGCACTGTAGTTGCGACTGTTTGTAACAAGACATCCGTTAGATTGGTGCCTGTAGCTGTTGCATCAATCGCCGGACGCTCCTCAGCAGGACTGGCTATACCATTGTAAGCAATTGGCTCAAGCGCGGTTACATTGGCCCCAGCAAAGCCCACTGCGTAAGAGTCTATATCGTTATTGTCGACAAAGGTCTCCCATTCACCTTCTTCTGTAGCATCGATACCGATCGTCCCATCACCGGAAGTGGGCGCTCCGTCTGATAAGAAGTACGAGATATTCTTGCCACCAGTGATCTTACCATTAGTTTCAGCAAAAGCGGTTTGCGCAGTAGCCAGGGCGGCATCATAGTTGGTCGATCCACTCATATCTGCATCAGTCAGCGCACTGATATAAGCCTTGGCATCAGCCACACTAATCCAACCGCCATCAGAGGGGATAGCAGCACTAGCACTAAACGTTACAATCTGAACAGCCGCGTAGCCTGCATTATCATAGGAGTCAAGCATAGCATTAACTGCCGCCTTCATATCGACTAGCTCTTGTCCCCGCATACTGCCGGAAAAATCAAGGATCAGCATGATATTGGATTTTGCCAAAGGCACTTCCAGGGCATTAACCAGATCGCCACTGATAGGACGATCATCTTCGATTCTGACAGTGAAGTTTGTACTATCAGATTGTGCGCCATCTGATACAACTGCGCCAAACTGAAGATCCATAATATCTTCAGTGTTGTTGATTGGATGATCGACAGGTGCCAGCAAATTAACCGTGTAATTCACACTGTGATTACCACCTCCACTACTAACCGAACCCAGAGTAATGGTCAGCACATCAGTACCTGCAGAGGTTTGCCCTGTCAGGGTCTGAGTAGCTGCATCCCAACTCCAATCATCAACTGCAACACCATTAGAAGTCAGACTGATGGGGCTTCCGTTAGATGTCACGCTCACTGGACCGTTCAAGGAGATCGTAAATGCAGTGCTGTCCTGATCGGTAAAACTAATCGTTCCAACTGCAGAAGCACTATCAGTCGTATCTGAAGGATCACCTGTCGTATCAATCAGGCCGTTTGCCAATCCTTCTTCTGATACAGAAAGTGCAGCGGGTGTTGTGATACTTGGAGTATCGTCATCATCCAGGATGGTAGCTACCGCGGTGCCATCAATGATCTGGCCGCCGTTGGTGGCGTTGCTCAGGGTCACGGTGAAGGTTTCATCACTCTCATCAACATTGTCCTGGGTGGTCTGGACGGTAAACGTCTGGCTGGTCACACCGGCGGCAAAGGTCAGCGTCCCGCTGTTGGCGGTAAAGTCACCCACCTCGGCCGTGT
>JAPHUG010000289.1 GCA_026197195.1 Sedimenticola sp. | reverse complement strand
CCAGCTCCCGGGCAATCTGCTTGTTGCTCATACCCGTAGCAATAAGGGCAAGAATCTCCTCTTCTCTTTTGGTCAATCCCGCCTCATTGGGTGATTTGGGGCGGCCATCATCACGTAGGGCACGCGCCAGCAGCTCAGTCAGACTCTCAGTAATGGACAAGCGACCAGAGGCGGCAATTTGAATATGCTCAAGCACACTTTCAGGTTCCATGTCTTTAAGCAGATAGCCGTCCGCGCCCAATCGCAGTGCGTCGGTGACGTCACTCTCATTATTGGAGACGGTGAGCATAACCACATAGCTCTCCAGGTCCGTCTGCTTGAGTGCCTTTAGCGTTTCCAGACCATCCATGCCTTTCATATTGAGATCCAGCAGTATCAGCTCCGGGCGCAGTGCTTGTGCCTTGGCTAACCCCTCCTCACCCGAAGACGCCTCGGCTATCAGTTGAAGCGAATCATCCATACCGATCAGGTCTGCCAAGCCTTTACGAAACAGGGGGTGGTCATCAATGATTAAAATAGAAATGGGTTGCTGACTACTCATAACTCGGTTAAATCCATCCTCTCATGATCGTTTTCAGGCTTATTTTTTACGGCTTTGAACTCGAATTCAACCTGGGTTCCGCCGTTTGGTGAAGGCTCAATAATGATCGTCCCGCCCAGGCTTCTAACGCGTTCATCCATAATGGCCAATCCATAGTGCCTGGAGCGTTCAGGTGCAGGCGATATACCACGACCATCATCTACAATACTGACCCGAATCGGGGCCTCATCACCTCCCCTCAAGGTCACCCGGGCATTTTTAGCCCCAGAATGGCGCACCACATTGGAGAGCGCCTCCCGAATCACCTGCAAGACATGGATCTCCTCATTTTCACTCAGATGCAAACCATGCAGATTAAAATCAAGTTGAATGACCACATCGGAACGGGCCTGATATTCACTGACCGTATCCTCTAATGCTTGCAACAATCCTCGATCGTCAACCTTAAGCCTGAAGGTAGTTAACAGCTCACGCAACTGACGATAGGCACTATTTAGACCATCCCTTATCTCTTGTACGATTACCTGAATCGCCGCTTCATCACGCTCCTGCTTGAGCTTCATATCGAGCCGGCTCACCTGAATCTTCAGGTAGGAGAGAGACTGAGCCAGCGAGTCGTGCAATTCACGGGCAATGACGCCCCGCTCTTCATGCAGTGCAAGGCGACGACTGTAGCTGGTTCGATAAGCCACGCCAATGGCTGCACCAATGTGATCCGCAACCGCTTCCAGCAACTGTTTCTGCCAGATTTTTAGCCGCGTGCCCTCCGGTATGGCAATGAACAGGATACCATGCTGTTCATCTTTATCTCGGATCGGTATGGAGAGAACCCTGCGAACACTGTTATCCAGCTCACGCCACTCTTTTATCTGAGTACCCTTCTGATTCATACACTCCAGGCAGTGGTCACGGTTACAGATCGTGCCTCCTTGAATTTTACTCGAGGCAAGGGTGAACACCTCTTCACCCATCGACTTAGCCAGACAGATATTGCCTGGACCAAAGCCAACCACACGCTCAATATCCTTAAGCAGTTCCTCATAGGTCTGTGCAGAGATATGGGTATCATTCAAACGACTGGTGGCTTTATACAGGAGCTCCAGTGACCGGTTACTTCGCTCCAGGTCGGTGGTTTTTTCCCGCACACGCTCTTCCAGGTCGGCATACATCTTGGACAGGTCATCCGCCATGCCATTAAAGGCACTACCCAGCTGCCCCAGTTCATCATGGTGCTGATGTTTGACCCGAACCGAAAAATCCCCCCGTCTTGCATATTTTGAAAACCGCAGCAGGTCGCGCAAGGGGGGCAAAACAACCGCCTGCACCAAATACATGGTGTAGAAGACCATGCCCAAGGTCAGAAACATGGAGTTGATCTGGATGACGCGTAGCCAGCGAATCTTGGATTCAGCGCCATCCTCTAAAAGCTTCACCAGGTAATCGATGTCAGATACAAAACGATCAACAATTGCAACATATCGCTCACGAATATTGCTACGTGTCGTAGCCCAAAGCATTAGTTCATCTCTATGCGTTGGTACCAATTCACTATTTTTGGGCGCAACCAGTCCCACATAAACATTTAGAACAGGCTTAATCTTCTTGTGCCACTGTTGGTAGATGCGGTTATAAGCCTTGCGCAGATCATGAGTTGCCGCATCAGGGATGACGGTGATCAGTCGCGGACTGATCAGGCGTTGCTCAAACTCCTGAACCAGGTCGTCGGTGAGTTTCCAGTAAGTCTCCTGATCAATATCCGCCTGGTAGACCAGGCGTGTGGCGATCCTGTAGGACTGCATGCGCAGGGTACCGGCCTGATTGATCGCAGCGGCGTGCCCCTGGGTCATCTCCTCAATAATAATTGACCCCAGCATGGTGAGAAATCCCAGCAGGGTAATAAACGCCATGGAGAGTCCCATGCGCAAAACAATCGAGTTTTTAAACTGCTGAGCCATGGCCGGATCTTATCCTGATGAGGGGGGGTAGAAGCAAGGTCTTTAGCTATACCACCATAGAGTTGAGCGCATCAGCAACTGACCATCAGAACAACTCGGACACAGCACTATTTCCTTTATTTTCTTACCCTTACCAACCCTACCACCACTACCTCTTTAGTGGTATTCCGACCGTTTTTGTCAGAAATAACCCCACTATCTTTACCATTAATTAGGTATAGACTTCAGCCCACGCTCAAAAAGTGACCCGTACTTCTCAATAATTTGTATTCACAGGTATTGAAAAACATGGCAAGTCAGCAAAGAAAAGCAATCTCCGTGCTGAGTATGAACACCATTGCCTTTACTGCATGTTTCGCAGTCTGGGTGATGTTCTCCATCATCGGCATTCCCATCAAACAGCTCCTTACCCTCAATGACACCCAGTTTGGCCTGCTGATTGCCACGCCCATTCTGACCGGCTCACTGGTCCGACTCCCGGTGGGCATGCTGACCGACAAGTTTGGTGGACGAATTGTCTACTTCATACTGATGTGTGCCATGATCATCCCGCTCTGGTTT
>JAPHUG010000254.1 GCA_026197195.1 Sedimenticola sp. | reverse complement strand
TCTATCTGCGTGTATAAGCTCATCGTAGGTCTCTGACTGGGTTTTATCACTGAACTTGATTCAGTGAATCCATTGGCATTGGTTGTTATATTCTTGTTTCGTCACAGATCATTGATACGGCTTGATCGTTAGTTGTAAGCACTCCCTGTGAGGGCTCTATATACAACAGCCCTGTCTGGTTTTCGGGTGAAAAGGTCATAACTTTAATAATTTGTGTGGATCAAGTCGATTTATTCTCATATTGAGGTCTGTTGTTTAGGTTCTGATTCGCTGTAAATGGTTGCAGCTATACCCTTTTGCCGGATTAGCTATACTTGAAGGCGTGATCTGTTTTATTGAAAACTCAAGGAGTGGGGTTTTTGTATTTATCGCCCAGCAGTAGGCGATAAAGCGTTCTGTGGTCGCGGTAGAGGACCAAGGCGCTCTTAATATGGCGGTACCCCGAATGCTTTCTACTAATAGAGCGGAGTTTCTTGATCCTGGATCCAGGGCCTTGCTGGCGGCTTTGGGTGAGCGGGATATACACACTCAGTTTCATTCCCGGCGTGTTGTGGGGTTTGCCCACCTGATTGGCATAGGCTGCGGACTTGACGAGGAGGATCTGCAGCTACTCTCCATGAGCGCCTGTTTCCACGATATCGGAAAGATCGGGATACCTGATCAGATACTGCTGAAACCGGCGAGATTTACTCAGGATGAGATGGACGTTATGAAAGATCACCCTATAAAAGGGGAGGGAATCATTAATAAACTGGGACTGAAGCTGGGTCATTTGATCGCTAAGGCGGTCCGTCACCATCATGAGCATATTGATGGGGGCGGCTATCCAGATGGTCTCAAGGGTGAGAGTATCCCCTACATGGCCCGTATCATTGCGGTGGCAGACAGTTTTGATGCCATGACGGAAGTGCGTCCTTACCATCCTGCCAGGTCCATTGCCGAGACGGTGACGATTATGCAGGGTGAGGCAGGTAGTAAACTGGATACCTATCTGGTAAATAAAATGTGCCATCTGGTCGAGTCCAGGAATAACCTCGTGGTGTCATTGATGTCCCAAACTTCAGCATGATACATTTTCTGGTCATCGTCTTTTGGTAAAGGATTTGAAGAGGTAGGCGCTATTTTCTTTTTGACTGTGTTAGTCTTGCTCTCCTTTGAATGCAGGGAAGCCTTTTACTGATAAACCCTTTAGTTAAGTTTAGATGCCATGACAGAAGCTCAGATACTTGAACAGATACCCTTATTCTCAGGTATGACCCCTGAAGACCTGGAGCAGGTTGCACAACTCACTGAAGAGGTGACTTGTGACAAGGGTAACTTTCTGTTTCGGGAAGGTGATAAGGCCGATCATCTCTATGTACTGTTAGGCGGCTTGGTACAGTTGACGGCCAAAGGTCCCGAAGGCCAGCAGACCGTTATCGAAATTCTCTACCCCGGCGACTCCTTTATCCTGGCGGCGGTGATTACTCATAAACGCTTTCTGATGTCTGCAGAAGTGGTCCGAAAGGCGCGGGTGTTGAAGATCCCTGGGGCGGAACTGATAGAGCTGATTCGCCATGGAGGAGACTTCGGCGTTAACATGATGGCTACGCTCTCCGGACAGTTTCGTACCATGGTCCGGCAAGTCAAAAACCAGCGTCTGCGTACCACGGCGCAGCGTGTAGCGGCCTTTTTACTGGATCTGGCCTATGATCAAGGGCGTGGTGAAAACCGCATCACGCTACCGCACAGTAAAAAATTGCTGGCCTCGCTGTTGGGCATGTCCCAGGAGGGGCTCTCCCGCACCTTTACTGCGCTGAGAGAGCAAGGTGTCGAGATCGATCACAATCAGGTGCACATTGAATCAATTATAAAACTGCGTAGGTTTTGTGGTTTTAGTAATAAGTTGGATGCGACCGATCGCATTAATCTGAGAGATTAATGCGCTTTTTCTGATAGCGTCCACTTTTGATTGAGTTGCCTGCCATAATTTTACTTCATTTCTAAAGAACCCTCTCCCTGCGCCGATACCTACTTTAAGGTCGATAGCGCTGATTGTTCAGACTGCCGGCCACTGACTTACTCCCTGTCACAGATTTGTCCATGGGTTGTTGTATGAATGTTTGCTCCAGGCAGACAGGGACGTTTAGAAAATTCTCGCAGCTATTATTCATCTTGCTATGGCTCTCTTTGCAGTCGTTTTCTTCGGGGCTGTTATCCGCCCCTGTATCAAGTATCGCCCTGACGGAGGCCGAGCGGTCCTGGCTAGCCACTCACCCTGTTATTCGTGTCGGTCCCGATCCTGAGTTTCGTCCCATAGAGTTTTTCGATGCGTCAGGTGCGTACAAGGGCCTGGCTGCCGATTATCTGCGATTGGTGTCGGGCAGATTGGGATTGCAGTTCAAGATCGTTCAGCTGGACAACTGGGATGAAGTGGTGCGGCAGGCCAAAAGCCGTGAGATTGATATGTGGAGTGCGGCCAGTGCCACCCCACAGCGCCTTGAGTTTATGAATTTTACTCAACCCATGGTTGAGGTGCCTGCGGTGATATTGGTGCGGAAGCAGGTGAAGCAGGACCTGACAATGGCCGACTTGAAAGGACTGAAAGTCGCGGTTGTTTCCGGTTATGCGGCCCATGACTTTATGCTTGATCGTTATCCGTGGATCGAATTGGATCCGGTTCCCAATCTGGAGACGGCGTTGCGTAAAGTCTCCTTCGGGATGGTAGATGCCATGGTGGGTAATCTGGCGACCGCAACGTACTACATGGAACAGCAGGGTATTACCAATCTTCGGGTTGCCGGAAGCACGGGTGAGTTTTACCGCTGGGCCTTTGCGATTAGAAATGATTGGCCGGAGTTACGAAGTATCCTTGATAAAGGTCTGAAAAGCCTCAGTCCGGAAGATCATCAAAAGATCTTCAGCGAGTGGATACATATTACCGCACAAAGCTGGAAACCTTCACCGCAGTTTTATCTCCTGCTGTTGCTATTCTTGTTGGGCTTGAGTGTGGTCGGTGGTTACGCCTGGAACCGAACCCTCAAGCGGCTGGTTGTACAGAGAACGGATCAGTTGAACACTGAACTGGAAGAGAAGAAACAGACGGAAGTGGCGTTGACGATACGGGACAGGGCGATTACGGCGGCCACCAACGGCATCGCCATTATTGATGTTACAAAGCCCGATCATTCGATCATCTATGTTAATCCTGCATTTGAAAAGATAGCCGGCTATAAAGCGATAGAGCTTGTGGGGCGCGCGTTTCCGTTTTTTGATGATGAGCCGGAGAACAGCAGCGCGATCACCCAGGCAAAAACGGCCATCCATCGAGGGCTGCCCTGTCAGGTTCAGCTGCATAGCGCACGTAAAGAGGGTAGCCGGTTCTGGAACGAGCTCTCATTGTCACCTGTGCGTGATTCAGGGGGCGGGCTGACCCACTACATTACGGTGGTGAATGATATAACGGAGCGCATTCGCAACGAGGAGACCGTCCGCCAGATCGCCGTAGGGGTTTCTGCCCTGACCGGCAACCGTTTTTTTGAACAATTGACTTCCCACCTGGCAGAGTCACTAGGGGTTAAGTATGTGCTGTTAGGGAAGTTACAGATTGGAGTCGAAGAGACCATAAGAACACAAGCTGTCTGGGCGCGGGGGCAGCTTGTTGATAATTTCAACTATGCGCTGGCCGATACGCCTTGCAGTGACGTCATTCACCGTGGGGCCTGTGCCTTTCCTGATCATATACAGCAACATTTCCCCCGTGATGATCTGTTAAAAGAGATGGGGGCGGAGAGTTATATCGGCATTCCGCTGAGGTCGACCAGTGGAGATATACTGGGATTGTTGGCTGTGTTGGATACCGTGCCTATTCAGAATCCCGATTATATTCTCTCGATGCTGACCATATTCGCATCACGGGCCTCTGCTGAGTTGGATCGGCAGCGGGCTGATTTGGCGCTACGCAGTAGTGAAGAGTATTACCGGGTTTTGTTTGAGTCGGCCAATGATGGAATATTGACCTTTGATAACAGTCGTTTCACCAGCTGCAATGCCAAAATGGAAGCGATCTATGGTTGCGATAAAAGTGAGATTATTGGTTTTGGTCCAGAGAAGTTCTCCCCTCAGTACCAGCCCGATGGCACTTGCTCCAGTGAACGGGCTTACCATCTTATTTCGGCGGCCTTGTCCGGTAAGCCACAACTGTTCGAGTGGGTCCATCAGCAGCTGGATGGGACACCCATCTATACCGAGGTGAGCCTCAATCGTGTCTATAGTGAAGGCTCTTCGGTACTGACGGCACGGATCCATGATATTACCGACCGCAAGCGCCGTGATGAAGAGACGCGGCTTGCGGCCAGCGTATTTAATGGTACAACGGAAGGCATTGCGATCACGGATGCAAGGGGTATTCTTTTACAGGTTAATAAGGCCTTCACCGAAATCACCGGATTTGAATCGGAAGAGGTGCTAGGGAAAACGCCGCGGCTATTGCGGTCGGATTATCATGATGAGGCCTTTTATCAGTCATTCTGGTCTGACTTGACGACAAAGGGTTATTGGCAGGGCGAGATCTGGAATCGCCGAAAGGATGGTGAGGCCCATCCTGTCTGGCAGAATATCTCAGCAATACGTGACGAAATGGGTGATATCGTTCAGTACATCAGTGTCTTTTCAGATATCACCGATAAAAAACGCTCAGAACAGCGAATAGAGCACTTGGCGCACTACGATGTGTTGACGGATCTTCCGAACCGGGTGCTGTTTAATGAGCGCTGTGAGCACGCCCTGACACGTGCGCGGCGGGATGGTCATCAGCTGGTTGTTATGTTCCTGGATCTGGATCGATTCAAACATATTAATGACAGCCTGGGGCATCCCATTGGCGATCGTCTCCTACAGCAGGTTGCCAAGCGTCTGGATGCCCTGATAAGGGAGGAGGATACGGTTGCCCGACTGGGTGGTGATGAGTTTGTTGTGGTATTGGAAGATGTGATCGATACCCATGTTGTTGCACCGGTTGCAGAAAAAATACTGGCCGCTTTTAATGAACCCTTTGAGTTGAAAGGTAACCAGCTGCACGTGTCATCCAGTATCGGTATTGCCATCTATCCTGAAGATGGTCACGATGTCACCACGTTGGTGCGGAATGCGGATGCAGCGATGTATCGCGCAAAGGAGAGCGGACGTAACAACTATCAGTTTTATACACAGGAGATGACCGCAACCGCCCACGCACGTGTGTTGCTTGAGAGTAATCTCAGACAGGCAGTAGAGCAGCAGCAGCTGGTACTTCATTATCACCCTCAGTTCGATCTGGTGAGTGGAAAGCTTACGGGTTCAGAAGCCCTGGTGCGTTGGATTCATCCTGAAATGGGATTGGTTCCTCCGGATAATTTTATACCGCTGGCCGAAGAGACGGGTTTGATTTTGTCGATTGGTGAATGGGTACTGCGAGAAGCTTGTGGACAGGCCAAGCAGTGGCTGGATGCCGGTCGCGCTTTTGGGACCATTGCAGTCAATGTATCAGGTCACCAGATTGAGCGTGGTGATATTGTTGAGCTGGTTCGCCAGGTGCTTTGGGAGACCCGCTTGCCCGCCGCTTTACTTGAGCTTGAGATTACTGAAAGTTTCATAATGAAACACCCTGAAGAGGCGATCAAAACCCTGGGGGCCCTGAAACAGTTAGGTGTGTCGTTGGCCATTGATGATTTTGGAACAGGCTATTCATCGCTAAGTTATCTAAAGCGTCTACCCATTGATAAGCTGAAAATTGATCGCTCTTTTGTGAGTGATGTCCCGGGTGGGCGGGCCGATGCGGCCATCACACGCGCGGTTATTGCCCTGGGTAAAGGGCTCTCCTTGCGGGTTATTGCCGAAGGTGTAGAGAATGATGCGCAGCGTACTTTCCTTGAACAGGAAGGGTGCAATGAAGCGCAAGGGTTCCTTTATACCCGGCCGCTTGCAGCTATTGAATTTCAGGTCTCGATGGAGCGCCTGATGGAAAACAGATCAAGCTGTTTACAGAGTTGAATACCGGCTATTCATCTATATCCAGAATCGGCAGGGCGACTGTAAATAGGGTTCCCCTGTTTTCATTGCAGGTGAAATAGATCTCGCCGCGATGTTTTTTTACTACAATGTTGCGGGCAATCGACAGTCCCTGTCCCGTCCCTTTACCTACTTCTTTAGTTGTAAAAAAGGGTTCAAAGACTTTTTCTTGAACCGCTTCTGGAATCCCTCTTCCGTTATCGCCTATCTCAATAATAACCTGGTTATCTCGTTGGAACGTTTTGATCCTGATTAATCCGGGGGCGTTTAGTTGTGCTTCTTCGATCGCATGAGCGGCATTGACGAGTAGATTGAGAAAGACCTGGTTGATTTCGCCTGGTTGACAACGTATGTGAGGTAGAGAAGGATCAAGCGCTGTTTCGACCTGGGCGACCTGTTTCCATTCGCTGCGGGAGATGGTTAGGGTATTCTCCAGCATATGATTGATATCTACAGTTGATCTGCTGCTCTCGCCGGGGTGTGAGAACTCTTTCATGGCCAGCACAATACGGGAAATATCTGAGATGCCTGTGACTGACTGCTCAATCGCAGTTGGCACTTCGTTCAAAAGATAGTCGTGGTCGATCGCTTCCGCTTTCTCCCTTATGCTTTCACACTCGTTATGTAAGATACCTTGCTCGTCTGCCTTGGCGACGAGTGCGAGGCAGCTTTCCAGCAGGTCACGTAGATCCTTATGCGCGTCCTGAAGAAATTTGAGGTTATCCCAGACATACTGGGAGGGTGTGTTGATCTCGTGGGCG
>JAPHUG010000305.1 GCA_026197195.1 Sedimenticola sp. | reverse complement strand
TTTGTTACCGGTAGTGAAACTATCATCCGTTGCTGGATAGGACTGCCCGATGAAGAAACGGCATCCGTCGCCTCCAGCCCAATACCGAGCCTGCCTATTCCTAATCAAGGCCTGCCGTTGACAGCCGAACTCTGCTGGAAAGACCAAACAGCCTCACAACCGCTGATTTTACCAGCCAATCGAACAGCCCGGAGCGGCGATTGTGATCTTCCCCTTTTTGTACCTGAAGGCGAGCGCTTTATCAGTGCCGAGGTTGTATTTCGTTATCGTGGACGCGCCTTTGAAGTCGTTCTGATTGAAGCGTTCGCCATCGCGCCAGATGCACAGGAACAACCTCACCAGACGGTAGAGTTAAAAGTCCAATCCAGCCGTCGACAACTGATCGAATTACCCGACAGTCATCCTTACGATGCCACCGTGATCTGGGGTGGTGATTCTGCGCACGAAAATAGCAGCGACAGTGTGCCACCGACTCTACGCATCTTTGGTGGAACGGGAGGACGGCAATTCGACTTACCCGGCTCTGTCTCGGCACTTGAATGGCTCAATCAGTCACTCTTCAACACACAGAAAAGCCTGATCAGACAACGGGCAGCAGACACTCAAGAGACCCCACCTGAGTTGGATGCCGATTCACCCGAGCTTCTGATGCTACTGCGAGACATGGCAAGGCACGGGGCTGCCCTCTATAACGAACTGGAAGCGCAAGGCTTTACAGACCCAGGTGAACGCATTCAGCTGTTAAACCGACAACCACAAGATTATGTACCACTGGAGTTTATCTATGATCGGGGGTTCCCTGCGGATGACGTAAAACTCTGCGAGGGGTGGCGCGAGGCCCTGCTCGCCAATGAATCCGATTGCCCCCTGTGCAGCCAACAAACGCTCACGGCTGAGCAACGTACCTGGACACCCACACTCTGTCCGCTGGGATTCTGGTCCATGCAGAAGATTATCGAACGCGTAGATCCCTCCAACACAGCCGTCGAAGACCTATCAGCAGGCCAGTCACACCCCACCCTCACGCGAAGAAAACTGCCACCTCTAGATAACATCCTGTTTGCGGCCAGTCACCGGGTCCCTGAACTCGAACGTAGCGAAACCACCACAGCCCTGCAGCAGCAATTCGCTCAACCACGGCTTGCGAATAACTGGGATGAGTGGCGAGCGGCTTTAACTCAAAACACCCCACCGCTGCTGCTGGCCATTCCTCATCACGACGTGGCATCAGCACTGGATTTTCTTGAGATCGGGGATGAACAACTGCCGGCTCAGCAACGCAGGCTCAGCCGCGCCCAAATCACCAATCTGTATGTAAACCCTGAAGGTAAGGACCCAGGACCCATTCTTCTATTGCTGGGTTGCCGCACCGGCACAACGACCGAAGATGGCTATGTGAGACTGACCCGACGATTCCAACAGCTGAAGACATCCATCGTACTCGGCACCATGGCTAAAATCCTGGGCCGACATGCGGCCCCTGTAGCCAGGGAACTGGTTACACAGTTGGTTAACGCCTCCGACCCACAAGCCGACTTTGGAACCATCATGCGTCAGGTACGCCGTCGAATGCTTTTAAACGGCTACCTGATGGCATTCTGCCTGGTTGCACTGGGAGACGCCGAGTGGCAGCTCACCCCCAGGCAGCCAACGCCACTCCCCCCTTCGGAGGCTTAACATGTTCCGTATTGAAATGCTGCCTGCCGCTCATGGAGACTGCCTCTGGATTGAGTACGGTTCAAATGAGCAGGTTCATCGTATCCTGATTGACGGGGGGCCTGCTCACACTTACCCCACTTTAAGAGAGAGAGTGCTGCACCTGCCGGCAGCAGAGCGACACTTTGAGCTATTGGTCATTACCCATATTGATGCGGACCATATCGAGGGAATTATCCGGCTACTGCAGGACGCCCAGTCCCTGAACTGCACTTTTGATCGCATCTGGTTCAATGGCGCACCTCAACTCAATCAAGTACCCGACCCGGCTGGAGAACCCCTGGGTGCCATGCAGGGTGAAATACTCGGCCTCTTGATTAAAGAGTATGAGGAGCGCATTGGACGAACGGTATGGAATAGAGGCCTGACTGACCAGATAGCCTATATTCCAGCCAATGCAGCTTCTCTACCCACCATTGATCTTCCCGGTGACTGTCGTCTGACACTGCTGTCACCAGACCACCAGCGCCTCCTGGAACTGAAGGATCATTGGGATGATGAACTGGAGAAGGCCGGCGTTGATTCGGGTGATGCTCAGGCACTGCATTTCAAACTCACAAACAACCGACGACTACGGCCATTGGGTGATGTGCTGGGTGATGAGCAGGCTGAAGAAGCCATCACGCCGGAACGCCTTGAACGGACCTGGGAACCGGACGACCTGCTCGGGTCAGGCACGGGAGAACCAGGAGGTAACGCCCCCTTTGGCAGCGACACCAGCCTGGCCAACGGCAGTAGTATTGCCTTGCTACTGGAGTATCCCAAAACAGAGCCGCAGACCCGCTTTTTACTGTCGGGGGACGCCTGGGCATCGGTGCTGACAGCCAGTCTCAACAGACGCCTTCCCAACAATAAAACCCTGAAGCTCACCGGCTTTAAACTACCGCACCACGGTAGCATCGCAAACCTATCACCCGATCTGTTGCAGCGACTCAACTGCACCCACTATCTGATTTCGACCAGCGGCGCCCTGTTCAACCACCCCCATGCCAGGGCGGTTGAGCTCCTACTGGAGCAACACAATGCCAGGGCAAAGCCCAGACTGCACTTTAACTATATGACTGATACCACATCACCCTGGGCTGACGAGGATGATCAGAAGACGCGTAAATATCTGGCTTATCATCCTGAGGGGATCTCTCTGCTCTTTTAAAGAGAAAGACGAACAGTTCGCAATAATCCCTTAATTTAATTGAAAAGCGGCCGATGTAGTGATTATGCTGGGCGGCATGCATCTATATGCACGCCCACTTTTAGTATCAGCACGTACAAACATTACAATGCCGAAAGGCCTGGTTTCCTCTTTTATTCAATGAGTTATAAGCAGTCTCGTTGTTTCTTACAAGAGTTCAACAAGGCTTCTACTTTGCCTGGATTTCCAGAAAGCATTGATTCGACACTAGATAACGAGATGGGCTTCAGCCCATGTGAGAGGATGAGAAAGAGATGACAGATCACAGTTCTGACAAGTTCAGCACCCTTTCCCGGCGCGGCTTCATGAAGCTCGGTGCCGCGTCGGTCGCTGCCGCCAGTTCACCCCTATTTTTTATCAAAGATGCCTGGGCCGAAGAGAAAGCCATTGGTAACTATCCGGTAAAAGGAAAGACCGTCAAGTTCGGTTTTAACTTCCCGCAGAGTGGTGCCTATAAAGATGAAGGCTCTGATGAGGGACGTGCCTACAAGCTGGCCGTTGAGCATATCAACAACGGTGGCGGTATGTTATCCACCCTTCAGCCGCTGGCCTTGAAAGGCAACGGCATACTCGGTAAAAAACTGGAGTATGTCGTGGGTGACACCTCATCCAATCCTTCGCGCGCCGTCACCAGTGCACGCCGCATGATCGAACAGGATCATGTCATCATGTTCTCCGGTGGTTCATCCAGTTCTGTTGCGATTGCCCAGCAATACCTGGCTCAGAAGACCGGTGTTATCTTCATGTGTGGCTTGACCCACTCTAATGATACGACTGGTAAAGATCGCCGCCGCTATGGCTTCCGTCACTTTTTTAATGCTTACATGAGTGGTAAGGCACTGGCACCGGTGTTGGCTAAAACCTATGGTAAAGATCGTCGCGCCTACCACCTGACCGCTGACTACTCCTGGGGACATACCCAGTACGCGTCAATGAAAGAGTTTACCGAAAAGCAGGGTTGGACCACGGTGAATAACATCATGACCCCGCTGGGCTCGAATGACTACTCCATGTTCCTGACGGCCATCATGAACTCCGATGCCGATGTCATCATCCTTAACCACTATGGCAAGGACATGGTGAACTCGCTGACCCAGGCCGTTGAGTTTGGCATGCGTGACCTGCAGAAAAATGGTCGCAATATAGAATTTGTTGTACCGCTGTTCAGTCGGGTAATGGCCAAGGGTGCCGGCGCAACGAATGTCGATGGCGTATTCGGCACTACCGGTTGGAACTGGACGCTGCAGGATCAGGGCTCTCAGGCATTTGTTCGCTCATTCACTGAAAAGTATGGTTTCCCACCCTCACAGGCGGCACATACCTGTTATGTGCAGACCCTGTTATATGCCAATGCTTGTGAAAAGGCCGGCACATTCTATCCCCCTGAAGTCATCAAGACGCTGGAGAATTCACGCTATACCGGCATCGGCCCTGGTGAGACATTCTATCGGGGCGAAGACCATCAGTGCTTTAAAGACATGCTGGTGATGAAAGG
>JAPHUG010000458.1 GCA_026197195.1 Sedimenticola sp. | reverse complement strand
TACGGGAAGATGGCGCACCACTAAAGTGGCCTGATGCAATCAAACGGCTTGCCCTCTCAGTGATCTCGTGGCTTCCGCTGGGCCTGGGCTATCTCTGGATCCTATTTGATCGCAACAACCTGGCTTGGCACGACCATCTCTCAGGCACACGCCTGATTATGCTGGCTAAAAAATCGGGCTAGTGTATTCGCCGCACAAACCAGAATCCAAGCGCCAGAAAGAGTAATCCGGGCACTGCCGCTGCAAACAGCGGATTCAGAGAATAGACCACCGCCATATGGCCCAACACTTTATTCAACAGGAAGAAGGCCAGTCCCAGCAGGGAGCCGGCAAAGATGCGCTGCCCTATTCCCACAGAACGCAACACACCAAAAACAAAGGGCACCGCCAGAAAGACCATCACCAGGGTAACCAGCGGCATAATCACCTTACTCCAGAAGGCTACCTCATAGGTGGTCGCCTCCTGGCCGTTCTCATGCATGAAATCGATGTACTGGTAGAGTCCCCAGACCGGTAACATGGTTGGGCGCACCACTACCACATTGAGAATATTGGGGTTCAACAGCGAATCCCATGTCGCCTCTTCGAGGGTTCGACTCTCCACCCGATCGGCCAGGAAGCGGGTCTGTTGAATACCCCGCAAGGACCAGTGCTCGTCTTGATACTGGGCGAATGCGGCATAAGTTGAAACCAGCAGTTCCCGCTCTTCAGAGAACTCATAAATATAGATATCTTTGAGCTGGGACCCCGGCAGGATCTGTCGAATATTGACGAACGATTCGCCATCCCGCGCCCAAAAACCGTACTGTGATTTCAAGGTGATCTGCTGGCTCATCTTGCTGGCACGCATTCGTTCAGCATATTGCTCCGTATTTGGCGCAATGGCCTCACCAATGATCAACACCACCAGCATGGCCAGCATACCGGCTTTCAGTACCGAACCGATGATGCGAGCCAATGAGACGCCCGCAGCGCGCATGGCGGTCAACTCAGAATTGTTTGCCAGACTCCCCAGTCCAACCAGACTCCCCAGCAGTACCGCCATAGGAAACACTTCATAAGCACGTCGGGGGAGAATCAACAGCACATAATAGAAGGCATCCGAAGTGGTATAGTCACCCGTCCCTACAGCCCCCAGTTCATCCATCAGGGTCACAAAACCAACCAATACCACCAAGATAACCAGGGTGATGAGAATACTCAGAATCACACTGATCCCAATATAGCGATCCAGTATTCTCATGTGGTCCTGCTCCGTAACCGACCCCTGAGCACCCGGAACATGCGGGGCGATTTATAAAGCATGACAGCCCCCCCCAGCAACAGCATAAAGGGATGGACCCACCAACGCCCCAGCCAGGCGGGTGTCAGGCCGGAAATCATCCAGTTTCCTGAAACCGCCTGTAGGTTCAGGAAAAGCACATAAAACAGCAGTGCCAGCAGCAAGCGGCCATAGATACCTTCCCGTGGCATGGATTTACTCAAGGGCACACTCAGAATGGTAAAGATGAGCACCGCCACAGGAAACATCAGCCGGTACTCCAGTTCAGCCATCATGCGCAGATCATCCGACCCGAGCAGTTCGCGGGTGGGAATGGCTTTGGTGGGTATCACTTCAGACTGGTTACTTTTCTGATCGATCAGAATGCCATACTTGGCAAAATCTCCGACGGAATACTCATTATTTCCAGGGCTGCCTTCATAACGATGCCCCCGGCTCAACACCAGATATTGATCACCGGTATCGGGCTCTGTGTACTGGTGGCCTTCAGCCGCAGTAATAAGCCCCAGCTTGCCGTGTTGTCGGTTCTGAACAAAGACGTTACGCATGCGCCTTTTATCATCACTCATCTTCTCGACGTAAAAAACCAGCCCACCCTTGCTGAACTCATTAAATCGACCGGCAACCGCCATACCCAGCTCAGCCGACTCATCTTTCTGCTGAGCCATGATTTCGGCCTTGTTAGCATTAACCCAGGGAACCAGATCCAGTGTGAACCAGGCAACGATTAACGCAACCGGGATCGCCGCCAGGGCAAACGCCCGATAGATACGACGTAAGCCAACGCCCCCGGCAGCCAGTGCCGTCATTTCACTGTCCCGATACATCCTGCCCAGGGTATAGAGAATGGCAAAGAAGAAGGTGGGTGGTGTCACTGGCCCCAATACCTGCAGGACCTCAAGACCCAGCAGGCGCGTCATCACTTCATTGGTAATGGTGCCCGAGACGGCATCCTGGAGAATACGAATATAGCTCTGACTGACCACAATGAGCATCAACACGGTCATAATGGCCAGAAATGACTTGGTCACTTCCTTGAGTATGTAGCGATCAATAATGGGCAGCATAAATTGTGTTCTATCAGAGTAACCGCCAAATGAAACAACAACCCCATCCAGCATCAGTGGTAAACAGCCACAATTCTTGTAGACTACTACCCTAAATATACTAAATTCGTAGCAGGTAAGATGATTGTACTTTTGCTAATCACTTCTGCCATTAACCTCAACAAGGTTCGCGAGGGATAGTACATCCTGACCGTGCTACGGGCAAACCAATAGCGTTAATGGTCGAACATTCTCATTAACAACAGCAGACAGCAAACACTCAGGGGATGCTATGGAATACCATCTGAAAACAGGCGATCCAGCCAGTCAACGTACCGCATGTCTTGTACTGGGTGTATTCACCAAGCGGCGGTTGAGCGATCCAGCCGCAACCATTGACCAAGCCAGTAACGGCCACATCAGCGCCCTGCTGAAGAAAGGCGACCTGGATGGCGAGCTGGGCCAGAGCCTGATGCTCTACCACGTACCCGGCATCCAGGCAGAACGGGTGTTACTGATTGGCCTTGGCGCCGAGAAGGAATACACGCTCAAAAGTTACCTCACCGCCTGGGCCGGGGCTGTAAAGCTGCTTAATGAGTCCAATGTTATAGAGGCCACCTCTGCCGTCAGTGCCGTTCCCATTGCTGAAGTCGATTTGGCGCAGCAGCTCAGAGAGTCCATTATCACCGCTGAAGAGCAGCTCTATCGGTTCGATCAGTGCAAAAGCAAGGTCACACCACCCAAGCGTCCACTAAAAAAACTCAATCTGAACATTGGCAACCAGAAAAAAAACCAGCCTGTCGTACGCGCTCTTTCCGAGGGCGAAGCCATTGCTAGTGGCATGAAGCTAGCCAAAGACCTAGCCAACCTGCCGGGAAATATCTGTACCCCGACCTATCTCGCTGATCAGGCAAAACAGCTAGGCAGACAATCGCAAAAGTTAAAAGTATCCGTCCTGGAAGAGAAGCAGATGGAGAAGCTGGGCATGGGCTCCCTGCTCTCCGTATCACGGGGCAGTCGGGAACCGGCCAAGCTGATTGTGATGGAATACCAGGGCGGCAAGCCCAACAGCAAACCCGTGGTACTGGTTGGTAAGGGCCTGACCTTCGATGCCGGCGGCATCTCACTTAAACCTGCGGCCGCCATGGATGAGATGAAATACGACATGTGTGGCGGTGCCAGTGTGATCGGCGCGATGGCCGCTTGTGTGAAAATGGCGCTTCCCATCAACCTGGTGGTAATTGTCCCCTCCTCTGAAAATCTACCAGATGGCGCGGCCAACAAACCCGGAGACATCGTTACCAGCATGTCGGGACAGACCATCGAAATCCTTAACACCGATGCCGAGGGCCGCCTTATTCTGTGTGATGCCCTCACCTATGCCGAGCGCTTCAAACCCGCCGCTGTCGTGGATGTCGCCACCCTGACAGGAGCCTGTATCATTGCACTGGGCGCCCATGCATCCGGCCTGTTAAGTAATGATGATAAGCTCGCCGCAGAACTGCTGGATGCCGGCAACCGTGCCCGCGACCGGGCTTGGCAGTTACCTCTCTGGGACGATTACCAGGAACAACTCAAAAGTAATTTTGCGGATATGGCCAATATCGGCGGCAAAGGGGCTGGCACCATCACAGCGGCCTGTTTCCTCTCT
>JAPHUG010000468.1 GCA_026197195.1 Sedimenticola sp. | reverse complement strand
TTTGTCTATGACACTGATAAACACCATGCGCTGATGCATGAAGCGGAGTCTCTGCCTTCAGTCATCATCAGTTCACAGGCCGCTGGTAATGCGGTCATGCTGGGCGCGGGTTATTTTAATCCTCTCAAAGGTTTCATGACCGTTGGGGATGCCATGGGCTGTGCTGAAAACATGAAGATGTCTGATGGCAGCTTCTTCCCTGTGCCCGTACTCTGTTTGCTGGAAAGCGTTGATGCCCTTCAGGGTGCAAAACGCGTTGCGCTGCGTGACCCCAATGTAGAAGGCAATCCGGTACTGGCCGTCATGGACATCACTGCTACTGAGCAGGTTACTGATGAGCAGATGGCGGTTATGACCAGTAAGGTCTATGGCACCGATGATTCAGAGCATCCCGGTGTTGCCGCCTTCAATAGCCAGGGCCGCACGGCTATCTCCGGACCAATTCAGGTACTGAACTTCAGCTACTTCCAGAGCGATTTTCCTGATACCTTCCGTACCGCTGTTGAGATTCGTAATGAGATCCAGGAGCGGGGTTGGAAGACCATTGTTGCCTTCCAGACCCGTAACCCCATGCATCGCGCACATGAAGAGCTGTGCAAGATGGCTATGGATGCAGTTAAGGCGGACGGTGTGGTCATCCACATGCTGCTGGGTAAACTGAAGCCAGGCGATATTCCAGCCCCTGTTCGTGATGCCGCCATTCGCAAGATGGCTGAGCTCTATTTCCCACCCAATACGGTGAGCATCACCGGGTATGGTTTTGACATGCTCTATGCCGGTCCTCGTGAAGCGGTACTGCATGCTTACTTCCGCCAGAACATGGGTGCGACCCACTTCATCATTGGTCGTGATCACGCCGGTGTGGGTGATTATTATGGCGCGTTTGATGCGCAGACTATTTTTGATGATGTGCCAATGGGTGCCCTGGATATTGAGATCTTCAAGGCTGACCATACCGCCTACTCCAAGAAGTTGAACCGGGTGGTTATGATGCGGGATGCACCGGATCACAGCAAAGAGGACTTTGTGCTGCTTTCAGGCACGAAGGTTCGTGAAATGCTGGGTCAGGGCATGGCGCCTCCTCCAGAGTTCTCACGTCCCGAGGTGGCTGAGATTCTGATGGCCTACTATCAATCACTGAACTGATCGGGCCAACCCCTCTGGTGCTGTGGTACCAGAGGGGTTGTCTACTGATCCAAACCCACGCCTGAGCAGCAACACAGCCTGCCGGGATAAAAACAGCATCTCCCCCCTGCAATCACCCCATTATCGCTACTGCTTTTCCGTCAATGACTTACTTCGAACATCGAAATGATGAAGTAGGGCACTGATTATTTAAGATCGTATCCACAGCTTTTACGGTACATCACGGTATTCGACAGAGTATTACTCCAACAGGTAAGATGCTTGTTGTTTTTCTGATTTGCTGTACCGAATAATAATCTGGAGGAGTTCATTGATGAAGATCGAAACCTTGGCAGTGCATGGCGGTTATGAACCAGACCCAACTACCAAAGCGGTTGCTGTACCTATCTACCAGACCACATCCTATGCCTTTGACGATACCCAGCATGGGGCGGATCTGTTCGATCTGAAGGTCCAGGGTAATATCTATACCCGGATAATGAACCCGACCACCGATGTGCTGGAAAAGCGCGTTGCAGCAATGGAAGGGGGTATTGGTGCTCTGGCGCTGGCATCAGGCATGTCTGCGATTACCAATACCGTCTTTACCCTCTGTGAAGCGGGCGACAACATTGTTACAACGACCACCCTGTATGGTGGCACCTACAATCTGTTTGCCCATACCCTGCCGCAATTGGGCATAGAGGCGCGTTTTGCCGATCCTAAAGACCCAGAAGGTATGGCAGCCCTGATTGATGAACGAACCAAGATGGTGTTCTGCGAATCGATCGGTAATCCCGCGGGCAATGTCGTGGACATTGGCGCGCTTGCCGATATGGCCCACGCAAACGGTGTACCCCTGGTGGTCGATAATACGGTACCTTCTCCTTATCTCTGTCGTCCATTTGAGCACGGGGCTGACATCGTGGTACATGCCTTGACCAAGTACATGGGCGGCCATGGAACCACCATTGGCGGTATTATTGTCGATTCAGGTAATTTCCCCTGGGCGGATCATGCCGACCGCTTTGTTCGTTTGAATACACCGGATGTCTCCTATCACGGCGTGGTCTATACCGAGGCGTTAGGTCCGGCTGCCTTTATTGGACGTGCGCGGGTGGTGCCGCTGCGAAATATGGGTGCGGCGATCTCACCCTTCAACAGTTTCCTGGTCTTACAAGGACTGGAAACCCTGCCGGTCAGAATGGACCGGCATTGTGAGAATGCCATCGCCGTGGCTAACTACCTGCAATCACACCCGCAAGTGGAGTGGGTGCGTTATGCAGGGCTTGAAGGCAGTCCTGATAAAGCGTTGGTTGATAAGTACATGGGCGGCAGGGCATCCAGCATCCTCTCATTTGGCATTACCGGAGGTAAAGAGGCCGGTGCGCGGTTTATCGATGCCTTGCAACTGGCTGTCAGACTGGTGAATATCGGTGATGCGAAAACCCTCGCTTGCCACCCTGCGACAACGACCCATCGCCAGCTGAATCCGGAAGAGATGGCAAAAGCCGGTGTGAGTGAAGATCTGGTTAGATTGTCGATCGGAATTGAGCATATTGACGATATTATCGACGATCTTAAACAGGCACTCGACGCCTCACGATAAAATAGAAAGGGCGGTCAACTGACCGCCCATTTTCTTGTGGAGACTGAATTATTTGGAGGGGTGATTCGTTCTATTTAGCCGGTTGTTTATTGCTTTCAGCAAGCCTCTCTTCAACCTGCTTCACCTGATCGAGTGTCATCATAGAGGAGGCGGTAAGCTTAAATCTTTCGGCGTATTTATCCCCGGCCAATTGCGCCAGCCCAAACCAGTAATAGGCGTCTGGGTAGTTCTTCTCCGTACCCAATCCATAGAGATACATCCCCCCCAGTTTTCCAAAAGCGTCCTGATCACCTGCATCAGCGGCTAGTTGGTACTGTTTGAATGCTTCGGCGTGATTGCCTTCTGCATAGGCCGTCAGGCCAGCTTCAAGGTCAGCCTGTAAGGGCGAGGAGAACAGTGCTGCAAGGGCAGCGACAAGGATATATTTTCGGTAGCGTTTCATGGCATTAATGTCAGTTAGGTCAGTGCCTGCATTTTAATCCAATAAGGGAGCGGTTTGAAGGTTTTTGACCCGATGTCGTTTGATTGTTGCTTACTGTACGTGTGAGGTTATTTTGGGCGTGCGGTAGAAAGCGCTATCGGTTGCCTTGTTAATCGCGTTATTCAACAGTGTGCGGTACTCTTCTGCATTGTTAAACCCAACAATAGGTTCGCCAATGATCTCACCTTTCGGATCAAGAAAGAGTACGGTTGGGGTGGCAAATATCTGGTACCGAGAGACAAATACCCGGCTTCTGACATTCAGACCATCGAAATCTACCACTTTTCCAGCACGATTGATTTTGTATTCGCGTAAATGAACCCGATGACTGAGATCTCCTGAGTTCATCAGCGGTTGAAGAACCTGTTCAGTGAGATCGTCACAATATCGGCAGTTATCCGAACCGAATACGATCATTATCGGTTTATGTGCCTTTTGCGCAGAGGATGCTTCTATTGACCAATCAGTAACTTTTGGAACCCCAAGAGGGTCACTGTGGGCAAGAAGTGGGAGGACTGCAAGGGCCATCAAGAGCAGGGTACGACAATACTTCTTCACTACTTTAAGTATCCTAAACTACAAATATAAGCAAATTATAATATAAATAATATTTTATGCAATAAAAGAATTGTGAATAGGATCATGATTCGGATGGATGGGGCACCTGATTGCGGGGGTGAATGGGTTTGGCGAGCCATGGGTGCTCGCTAATGATTAATTAATGATCTCCTGGACCAGTAATTCAATCGAGCGGTTATCATGGTTTGTAGTTCTTGATTCTCTTAACAGGGCGTTGCTTTCACTCTGTTGCTGATCAGTGACTCCACCTATTTGAATCCATTCTCCCAGATAGCCAGCCACGGTCGTATGGGCTTGCTGAATATCGTAGTGACCCTGAATTGAGCCTGGGCGATTCATCTGGGGACTGATTTCCAGTGTAACCCGCTCACCATTCAGTCGTGGTACAACATAAAAACCACGGGTGATATTTTTATAGCGGGTCGTGATCTGTTGGTGAACGGTCGTGTTATTGATAAGGGTGGTCTGCTCGGGAACGGGGACCGACTGACCGGTGGCAATGAAGGCCGGGTAGCCTTCCAATACCTGAATGCGGTGCGTGGCATCCAGATTGCTCTGGGTTTTTGCATCTCTGATTCTGTATTGGATGCTGTTGCTGTTTTGCGCACGATCACCCACGATGACCTTGGCGTGTTTGCCGACCATGAGGTTGATGTCCGCTTGAGATCGCCGATGACTGGCATCTCCAGCCGCCGATTGACGGACCAGAATCATTAGGCTTCTAGGGGGTTGATCCAATTGCTTAAGTACTTTTTTTATCTCAGCAAGGTTCTCAGGAGAGGTGCGGATAATGAGTTGATTATTCATTCCGGCAAGGGAGCCGTCCTTCTCTATGAAGGGTTTCAGGATTGGAATAATCTCATCAGTAGCCCGACTCTGGAGCTGAATGATCTCCAGCGGATAGTCTGCGACAAGCGAACTGCAAAAAAGCACCAGATAGAGCGAAACGGCGAGCCTAGACATGGCAGTACCTTTGTGAGTCTAGATATAAAGTCGTCGAAGTGCGCTTTCGGGTT
>JAPHUG010000438.1 GCA_026197195.1 Sedimenticola sp. | reverse complement strand
TAGGTCACAATGATCAGGAACAGGAACATGATGCCAAGCCATGGGGCAGCGGCTTTAACAATGCGCATCATCGACATATGGGCAACACCGGCGGTAACAAACAGGTTAAGGCCGACCGGCGGTGTGATCATACCAATCTCCATGTTGACCACCATGATGATACCCAGATGAATGGGATCAATACCGAGGGTCATGGCAATCGGGAACACCAGTGGTGCGACAATAATCAGCAGACCCGAAGGCTCCATGAACTGACCACCAATCAGCAGCAGTATGTTCACCACAATCAGGAACATGATTGGCCCAAAGCCGGCAGAGAGCATCGCCTCGGTAATCATCTGGGGAATGCGTTCTTCTGTCAGCACGTGCTTGAGGATCAGCGCATTGGCGATGATAAACAGCAGCATGATGGTGAGCTTGCCCGCATCATACAGGGTGTGTTTGGTGTCCTTGTGCCAGAAAACCGTAAACAGGGCCGTAAAGAAGTTGCCTTTGGTTTTATCTGCCAGAGGGCCCATATCCTTATAGATAAAGTTGGCAATAAAGAAGGCGTAGACGGCAGCCACGGCAGCGGCCTCGGTGGGTGTGAAGATACCACCGTAGATACCGCCGAGGATGATCACGATCAACATCAGTCCCCAGCCTGCATCCTTGGCTGAAGCAAATACCTCACCCCAACCCTCAAAGGGCTGTGCAGGCAGACCCTTCACACGGGCGGCGATGTAGATACCAATCATCAGCATCACACCGGCCAGCGTGCCGGGGATTACACCGGCCAGGAACATACGACCTACCGAAACATCGGTCGCTGCGGCGTAGACCACCATCACAATAGAGGGCGGAATCAGAATGCCCAGGGTACCTGCATTACAGATAACACCCGCAGCAAACTCTTTGGTATAGCCCGCTTTAATCATGCCGGCGATAACGATACTACCGATAGCCACAACGGTAGCCGGTGATGAGCCAGAGAGTGCGGCGAACATCATACAGGCAAAGACCGAGGCCATGGCCAAACCACCCGGGAACCAGCCCACAACGGCAATAGCAAAGCGGATAATACGCCTGGCCACACCACCGGTAGACATGAAACTGGAGGCCAGGATGAAGAAGGGAATGGCCAACAGGGTGTAGTGACCCTCAAAGGCTGAAAACAGCGTCTGTGCCACGGATGCCAGTGAGGCATCGGAGTGGATAAACAAAAATATGATACTGGAGAGACCCAGTGCAATAGCGATCGGTACACCGATCAGCATCAGGCCAATCACCATAGCGAAGAGGAATAGTATATCCATGCTTATTTCTCTCCTGCAGGATGATGTGGATCTTCACTCATACTCGCCTCAGCCTCATGGCTGGCGATAATAGAGTCCTGTTCACCCTTGATGACTTTCCAGGCAATTTCAAGAAAGCGTAGCGTCAACAAGCCCATGCCTAACGGGAGCGCAAGATAGGGAATGAAGCGAGGCATCTTTTCATAACGCTCACCTTCATTCAGCCAGGTAGCAAAGAACTGCAGAAAGTCCGGCATCGGAACATCGTTAGTTTCGAGGAAAGCGCGCTTGGTCGCAAAGGCATACCAGTAATCCCAGGACCCAATCAGCAACAACACAGCAAAGGCCAGACAAGCGGTTACCGAAATCAGTGCCATCACGCGGCGTGCGGTGGGTGAAACCATGTTGATGACGACATCAACACCAATATGAAACTGTTTTTTCACGCCATAGGAACAGCCCATCAATACAAGCCAGGCAAACAGAAAAACGGTTGTCTCCAGAGCCCAGAGAATGTTGCTGTTAAATATGTAGCGTGCAATCACATTGGCGAAGGTGATCAGGGTCATAAGACCAAGGCAGACAGCAATCGATGTCTCCTCTATCTGATCCATGGCTCTACCGAGCCGGGACGCGGGTGCGGAATTCATTAAAGCCTCCTCGAAGGCATAAAACGCGGTTGGGTATACAAAGCAGGCGACCGCCATGGCAGTCGCCTGCGGGTGCTACAACTTATTTCTTGTTGGATGCTTGAGCCGCCTCAAGCAGATCAGCACCGATATCACCTTCGAACTTCTTCCAGACAGGTTTCATGGCATCAACCCAGGCCTGACGCTGTTCTGGGGTCAGGGTGCGAACCACACCACCGGCTTCGATGACACGCTCCATGCTCTGCTTGTTGACCTTGGCAGACTCAGAGTTACGGGTCTCGGTCACTTCCTGCAGGATCTGTGCAAGCTGGCCACGGATATCGGCAGGCAGGCCGTTCCACCACTCATCAGAGGTCACAACCAGGTAATCCAGAATACCGTGGTTACTGGCGGTTACACCGTCCTGTACCTCGAAGAACTTCTTACCATAGATGTTAGACCAGCTGTTCTCCTGACCGTCGATAACCTTGGTCTGGAGTCCACCGTAAACCTCTTTGAAAGACATCTTCTGTGGGTTGGCACCCAGTTGCTCAAACTGGGCAACCAGTACGTCAGAAGCCTGTACACGGAACTTCAGGCCTTTGGCATCTTCAGGATTAATCAGCGGCCTGTTGGCTGAGAGCTGCTTCATGCCGTTGTGCCAGTAAGAGAGACCCAACAGACCACGACGCTTCATGGAGTTCTTCAGCTTTTCGCCCGCGGCTGAGTTCTGGAAACGATCAACGGCTTCAACATCTTCAAACAGGAATGGCAGATCAAAGATGCGGAACTTTTTCGTGAATTTCTCAAATTTAGAGAGTGAGGGTGCTGCCAACTGCACATCACCATTCAGCATGGCTTCCAGAACCTTGTTGTCATCGTACAGGGTTGAGTTTGGATAGACCTGCATACAGGCCTTGCCATTCATCTCAGAGTTGACGCGGCTCTCAAGCAGAGAAGCGGCAATACCCTTTGGATGTTTATCGGTGTTGGTTACATGACTGAACTTGATCACCATTTCGCCGGGATCGCAGTTCGCGAAGGCAGCGGAAGATGAAAGGGCCATAGCTGCGGTTACGGCGAGACCGATCAGAGTTTTGTGCATTGGATTCCTCCTGTTGCGTTGTCTTTGGTGTTCCAGGCCGGTATCTGTTTATCCAGACTGGACCCTACATAAAGCAAGGGCAGTGCCAAATAGTAAATGTAGCCCAAATTATCGATTAATCTATTGAAAATACTGAGGTAATTGCATCTGGGAAAAAACCACCCAAAGATCAAAATGGGCGGAAATCCACCCATTTGCCGTTCTGGATGGGTGGGACTGCCGCCATTATTGGCCCGAAATAGCGGTGATCGCTGATAGCTCAATCGGTCATTGTGGAAAACAAGACGGATGGGCGGCTTTTAACACAGCCCCCGGGTGTGGATGGTATAATCAAGCGCCTCCCCGATGGGAGGCCTATTAATCAAGCGGAGCAGTATGCTATGTCGAGCGAAGTAATCAAACCCGGAAAATTTGTCTCTCTCACCTATCACATCACAGATATGGAAGGGAATGTCCTGGAGCAGAACGATATTCCGGTCAGCTATGTACACGGCGGTGAAACCGAACTGATTGGCAGCATGGACAAGGTCATTGCCGGCAAGGGTGTCGGTGATGAGGTTGAGATGGACGTGCCACCAGAAGATGGCTTCGGCGCGCATGATCCGGAACTGACCTTTACCGATGATATCGAGAACGTCCCCCCCCAGTTTCGCCAGCTCGGTGCGGAGGTTCAGATGCAAAACCAGGAGGGTGAGACCAAGACCTTCTATGTCAGTAAAATAGAAGGCGACAAGCTGACGGTGGATGGTAACCACCCGCTGGCGGGAAAAACCCTCAAAGTCATGATAAAGATTGTTGAGGTGCGTGACGCTACAGTGGAAGATATGGCGCCTGCCGATGGCAGTTGCTCAATAAACTAAATAACAACAGAAAAACGTACAGAGGGTTAGCTATGAAATTGGGTGTTGTGATTCTTGCCGCTGGGCAGGGAACAAGGATGCGATCATCACTCCCCAAGGTGTTGCATACCCTAGCCGGACGTCCACTGGTGGCGCATGTCATTCGGACGGCACAGGGCTTGGGTGCAGAAAAAGTGGCCGTGGTCTATGGTCACGGCGGTGAACAGGTACAGCAGACGATGGCGGATGACACGCTGATCTGGGCTGAGCAGGCCGAACAGCTGGGCACGGGCCACGCAGTAGAGCAGGCGATGTTCGCCATGCAGGATATGGATCGCGTGCTGGTGCTGTATGGCGATGTGCCACTGACCCGTGCAGAGACTTTGGATCGGTTAATTGCACAATCAGCCGACACGGCACTGTCACTCCTCACCGTTACCCTGGACAATCCCACCGGCTATGGTCGTATTGTCCGTGAGGCGGGGCAAGTGACCCGCATTGTTGAGCAGAAAGACGCCTCCCCTTCTGAACTGGATATCTGCGAAATCAACACCGGCATCTTGATAGCCAACCGGGAAAAATTGTCGGACTGGCTGTCGCGCCTGGAGAGCAACAACGCCCAGGGCGAATACTACCTGACCGATATCGTCGCCATGGCCGTTGCTGAAGGCATCAAAGTCTCCACCGCCCACCCTGATGATCCCTACGAGGTGGAAGGGATCAATGATCGGGTTCAATTGGCGGCGCTGGAGCGACAACATCAAAAGAATCAGGCGGATCAGTTAATGCGCCAGGGTGTGACCCTGCGTGATCCGGCGCGGTTTGATCTGCGGGGTACCCTGCAGGCCGGACAGGATAGTGAGCTGGATATCAATGTACTGATCGAAGGTGAAGTCATCTTGGGTGATCGGGTACGGGTCGGCGCCAACACCGTAATTCGTAATAGTCAGATTGCCGATGGTGTCTGGATCAAAGAGAACTG
>JAPHUG010000291.1 GCA_026197195.1 Sedimenticola sp. | reverse complement strand
TGTCATCTTGCCAATTATACCGTCCAGGTCATGCAGTAGCATACTTTCTGTCAGTTCCAGCTTGAGACGGGTAGGGTTGGCGCCCGTGTGATCGATAATCGAAAGAACCTCTTCAATAAAGTCCGGTTTGCTGAACTGTTGAGCGCTGACGTTTACTGCCAGCGTCAGCTTTTCCAGGGTTTCATCTTCTGCCCACTGTACCAGTTGTTGGCAGGCACTCTCCATCACCCAATGTCCAATAGGCAGGATCAGCCCAATCTGCTCTGCTGCCGGTATAAACTCAGCAGGTGACACCATGCCGCGGGTTGGATGTTGCCAGCGAATGAGCGCTTCAGCACCAATAATGGCGCCGTTATGATCTACCTGTGGCTGATAGTGAAGTATAAAGCTGTCGTCATGTATGGCCTGCCTGAGATCAGTTTCCAGATTAATGCGGGAGTTAACCGCATCTTGAATGCCGGGGTCAAAGAAGCAGAGACTATGCTGATCATCACGCTTTGCCTGATTCATCGCCAGGTCAGCCCGCTTGAGTAGTTCTTCAGGGGTGTCAAGCGGGTCGCCAAACAGCGCAATACCGATGCTGGCACTGGCGTGGTAAGTCTGTCCTGCCAGATCAAAAGGCTGCTTGAACAGGTTGAGAATCTTTTCAGCAACTGTCTGGGCTGCGGTGGCGGCCTCCTGTGTATTGCTGCTCAGATCCTTTAGAATAACCACAAACTCATCACTACCCAACCGGGCCGCGGTATCACTTTCAGGTATGCAGTCTGGGAGATGTTTTGCAATTTTCTGAAGAAGAATATCCCCTTTGTCATGCCCCATGGTGTCATTGAGTGTTTTGAAGTTATCGAGATCAATGATCAGCAGAGCACCTTCATGTACTTTGCGTGTGCTCGTCAGGGCTTGTTGTAAGCGATCAAGAAAAAGGCGCCGGTTTGGCAGCAGGGTGAGTGTGTCATAAAAGGCCAGCTGATTGATTTCACTGGCTGCAGCACGCCGTTCAGTTATATCCAGAAGACTGGCTTGCAGGAGTGAGCGAGATTCAAACTGAAAGTCCATAAGATGCACTTCGGCATCCCACGGTTTTCCATCAGGATATGCGAAGCGCCATTCAAACAGATGAGAACCTTTTAACTGTGCCAGCTTGATATGGCCACGGGACGATGCTGCGGAGTCGAAGTCGTCATACTGGTTGGGCGTAGAGAGGTCACAGAGCCGTTTGTTTAACAGGGCTTCTCTACGACCAAAATGAAAAATATCGGCGGCCGCCTGATTGCAATCAACTAAATGACCTGATTCCGGTTCCAGAACCAGCAGCGGAATGCGGGACTCTGAAAAGAGCACCTTATTGTAAGCCTCACTCTCACGAAGATTGGCTTCGGCCTGCTGCAGTGCCGTGATCTGATGCTGCAACTGTTCGGCCTGATTGGCAAGAACGGTCTGGTTTTGTGCCAGGGTGTCTCTCATCGTTTCTTGCGTGGCAGCGAGCTGTCTAATCTCATTAATCTGGCTGTGGACGGGATCTGCCGGTTGAAAGTCCAGTTGTCCAATTCGCTGGCTTACATTGGCGAGTCTTTCTAGTGGGTGTGCTATGGCATAGGCTTGTCGGCGTGCGATCAGAAAAGCGGCAATAAACAGAATGATCAATCCTGCCGCCAGGGCAAATAGTATCGGTGTCCAGTTGGGTGTGAAATCTTCAGCGGGGGCCATGGTGAAGACCCAGAATTGCTGTTCACCCATCTGATAGGGTTGCATACTGGCCAGCCAGCTCTTGCTGTCTGACTGAAAACTGAATAGCTCGCTTGGCTGCTTGTTTATCTGGCGCCAAGTCTGCAATGCCGCATTCAGTGTGGGCATATTCAAATTGGCAGCCGGCTGTAACACTTTTTTAAGCCACTCCTGCTTCGTTATCTGATCGGGTTTTGGGGGCATCGCCAAGACCCGTTCATTATCGGTAAGCACCAGTGTCATCCCCTGCTGGCCCACTTTAGTTTGCATGGTCAGGTCTGAGAGATCTTTCAGCATCAGGTCAAAGCCGAGAACCAGGTCATC
>JAPHUG010000252.1 GCA_026197195.1 Sedimenticola sp. | reverse complement strand
AGATAAAACCCGCTATTAATTATGGGTTAAGTATTTATTATGATTGAAAAACAAGATACATTTGCGTAAAACAGCTTATTATTGTTTTTTTATAGAGTATCGTTGTGTTTCAGTGGGTTTCAAGTAGTAGTAGGGAAGTGCTGTAGGAAGTCTAACTGTACGATTTAACGGCTAAATCTGGGAATTAACCCAGTCTCTTCTCTCTGATTACCAACGTGTGTATTTTATAGTAACCAAAGTTGTATAAACCAAGGCCCGGTGTAATGGAACAAAAATTTGGAAGCCCTAAAGTCCCTGTAATCGATAGTGATCATCAGGTGACTCATGACATTGACGATCTGCTTGCTGATGATGAGGACATAGAGCGTGCATCACGTTCACTGAAAGCCATGTCTCACCCGCTTAGACTGAAGATTCTCTGTACCCTTGGGGATGAAGAGGTAAGCGTGCAGGAGATTGTTGAGCATGTCGGTACATCTCAGAGCAATATCTCGCAACACCTTGCCATCCTCAGGGACAAGGGCATTCTCGCTTCCCGCAAAGACGCCAATCGCGTCTACTACCGGGTCAGCGACTCCCGTACCCTGAAATTGATCGGAATGATGCGCGAGGTATTCTGCTCGCACGGACATTGATTTTATCCGGCAATCCGAGTTGTAAATCATCGTCTTCAGACAAAACGGGAACAAATGCTTCCCGTTTTGTTTTTACGCAGACCCCTTTTTACAACAGATCATGATCCTCCATCTCTCCTGACGTATAATTTCCGCTATCAAAGATGGTACGACCCCGCCCCCTGGTCTAGAATGGGCACCCTCGTACGATCCCATTTTTTATCCTGACTCCAAGCAGCCGAGATCCATGCAACAGCTAATTGAATTTATAACCAATCACATAATACTCTTCTCCCTACTGGTGATTGTTCTGGTGCTGATTGCACAGAATCTGATCGCTGGCTTCGGCGGCAAACTCTCCATTGCCCCCATGCAGGCCACCCAGATGATCAACCGGGAAGATGCGGTCGTCATAGATGTACGTCCCCTGAGCGATTTCAATAATGGCCATATTGTCAACGCCATCAACATCCCGACCACTGCCCTGAAGAACCAGCTAAGTGTAGTGCAGAAGCATAAGGGCAAGCCGATTATTGTCGCCTGCCGCTCCGGTGCCCAGTCCTCTGCCGCCTGCAAGGTGCTGCGTGATGCTGGCATCGAGCCGGTATACAACCTGCAGGGTGGCATGCTCGCCTGGCAGAGCGACAGCCTGCCAATCAGCAAAAAATAATCCTGTTTTTACTAGCTAACTGACCGATAAACGAGATTCAAGTTATGACTGAAAATGCCCAACCTACCGAGCACAGCCGCGAGTTTTCACTGCAGCGTATCTTTGTAAAGGATATCTCTTTTGAGACACCCAACTCGCCTTCCATTTTCACCCTGGAGTGGAAGCCTGAGTCCAACCTGAACATCAACAGCAATGTGACCAAGCTGGACAATGATCTGTTTGAAATTGTCCTGACGGTCACTGTCACCACCAAGGTGGGCGATAAAACCGCCTATCTGGTTGAAGTTCAGCAAGGGGGTATTTTCACCATCCGTAACTTCCCGGACGAAGAGATGGGTCACATGCTGGGCGCCTACTGCCCCAATATCCTGTTCCCCTATGCCCGTGAAGTAGTCTCTGATCTGGTCAGCAAAGGCAGCTTCCCACAACTCCTGCTCACCCCGGTCAGCTTTGATGCCCTCTATGCCCAGCATATGCAGGAACAAGCCGAAGCGGCCCAGGCGGCAGAGCCTGCCACACACTGATTAACCATGCCGGATAAGACGCCTGTTTTTGCCGTGATTGGTGCCGGTTCCTGGGGAACGGCGCTGGCAATCCTGCTGGCACGCAACGGGGTGACCGTCAGGCTCTGGGGACATCTCCCAGAAGAGGTGCAGGCCCTCGCCCGGGATCGCGAACATCGCGCTTTCCTGCCGGGTATCCCCTTTCCTGACAACCTGCAGCCGGTCGAACAGCTGGCAGCTGTGCTTGAGGGTGTCGATGAGATCCTGATTGCTGTACCCAGTCACGCCTTTGGCAGTGCGTTGAAGGCCATTGCACCCTACCTGAAGCGTGAGATCGGTGTCTGTTGGGCCACCAAGGGGCTGGAGCCCCAGACCGGTCGCCTGCTCCATGAGGTGGCCGAAGAGACGCTCGGTAAGAAACGCCCCTTCGCTGTCATCTCGGGACCCAGCTTTGCCAAAGAGGTGGCCGCCGGTTTACCGACCGCCATCACCGTGGCCTCCGCGTCGGAAGCCTATGCTGAACGGATTGCCGACTATCTCCACTCAGACTGTTTTAGGGCCTATACCAGCAGCGACGTTATTGGTCTGGAGATTGGTGGGGCCGCCAAGAATGTGATGGCCATAGGGGCCGGTATATCAGACGGCTTGAAATTTGGAGCCAACGCCCGCGCGGCCCTGATCACCCGGGGACTGAATGAGATCATGCGGTTGGGTCTGGCATTGGGTGGAAAGCCGGAAACCTTTATCGGCCTGGGCGGTATGGGTGATCTGGTACTGACCTGCACCGACGATCAGTCCCGCAATCGCAGAATGGGACTGGCCCTGGCACGGGGCGCCACCATTGATCAGGCCAAGCAGGAGATAGGCCAGGAAGTGGAAGGCGTCATGGCCACTCAGGAGATCTGTAACAAGGCTCACGCACTGGGGGTGGAGATGCCGATCACGGAACAGATCCAGCGTGTCCTCTACCAGGGGCTAGACCCTCGCTCGGCTGTACAGACCTTGTTGGAAAGGGATAAACGACCGGAGTCCGGTTAATCGGGTTGGGCCGCAAACCCCTGCTGTCGCCACGCCTCGTAAAGAATAATGGCCACCGCATTGGAGAGATTCAAACTGCGATTACCCGCCTGCATGGGTATTCTGATCACCTGCTCTTCAGGCAACTGATCCAGAAACGCTTGTGGCAGGCCGCGGGTTTCCGGACCAAACAACAGTGTGTCACCCGGCTGATAGGGCACCTCGCTATAACACCGCTTT
>JAPHUG010000381.1 GCA_026197195.1 Sedimenticola sp. | reverse complement strand
TTTTCTTTAACTCGTACGTTGGGCATTTCCCACCTCAAAAATCGTACCAACGGAATGCTGGAAACATTAAGAGCGCGAATTCTACGCAGTGTTTTGGTGTTTTGCAAAAAAATTATGGATTTTTCTTAGGATGTGGTGGAATTGCAGCCTCTCCCGTCATGGGAGCCTATATATTAGGTACACAAGGCGTCATCGATCAAGGTACGGAGGTTATAGACGGTATTCCGCTGAACGGTTGCGGGTGCTGTTGAATAGAACAGATGCGGGTATTGGGAATTGAAACCTCCTGTGATGAGACAGGCGTGGCACTCTACGACAGTGATCGTGGGCTGCTTGGGCACAAACTGCACAGTCAGGTTGATCTGCATGCCGTCTATGGTGGGGTGGTGCCTGAGCTGGCGTCCCGTGATCATGTGCGCAAGACACTGCCGTTGATCAACAATCTGCTGGAAGAGACCGGTCTCTCCAAGTCCGACATTGACGGTGTGGCCTATACCGCAGGGCCTGGCCTGGTAGGCGCACTGCTGGTGGGGGCCGCTATTGGCCGCACGCTGGCCTGGGCCTGGCAGGTACCGGCGGTGGGTGTGCACCATATGGAAGGGCATCTGCTGGCACCGATGCTGGAGGAGGAGAGCCCTGAATTTCCCTTCGTAGCCTTGCTGGTTTCCGGTGGCCATACGCAACTGGTCGAAGTGAAAGGGATCGGCGAGTACCGTTTGCTCGGTGAGTCGCTGGATGATGCGGCGGGTGAGGCGTTCGACAAAACAGCCAAGATGATGGGGCTACCTTATCCCGGTGGACCGGAACTGGCGGCGCTGGCACTGAAGGGCGATCCAAAACGTTTTCACTTTCCCCGCCCGATGACGGATCGTCCCGGGTTGGACTTCAGTTTTAGTGGTTTGAAGACCTTTGCGCTGAATACGACGCAGCGTGAAATCGTGGCAGATGATTCTGCCGAGACCGTTTTACAGACCAAGGCCGATATCGCCCGGGCCTTTGAAGAGGCGGTTGTCGATACCCTGGTGATCAAGTGCCGACGTGCGGTGCGTGAGAGCCGTGCCGCTACCCTGGTACTGGCAGGCGGAGTAAGTGCTAACCGCCATCTGCGGGAAAAGATGCAGAACGCCATGAAGAAGGAGGGGGCGCGGGTCTATTATCCTCGAACCGAGTTCTGCACTGATAACGGCGCCATGATTGCCTATGCGGGCTGGCAACGACTCAGAGCAGGCGCTACTGAGCCGATGGGTTTTAGTGCCAAGGCACGCTGGCCGATGGATACACTCTCAGGTCTATAGCTTAAGCGCCAGACTCCGGGCCTTGCTCGTCTTTGATCTTGCCTTCCGAGCCGGAGAGCAGGTTTCTGATATTGCTGCGATGCCGCCAGAACAGCAGCAGACTCATGATGATCTGCATCCCCACCAGCTCGGGTGCGGGCCAGAAAAACCAGACCACCAGGGGCGCGAGCGCCATTGAGACCAGCGCCGCCAGGGATGAGATGTTCAACCCCTTTGCCATAAACAGCCAGAGCAGCGCAATAACCCCACCAATCGGCCAGCCCAGGCCGAACTGTGTACCGAGTGCTGTTGCAACACCCTTGCCACCGGCGAAACGGAAAAAAACCGGATAGAGGTGTCCGAGGAAAGCGGCCATGGCCACGGCCGCCAGAATCAGCGGTTCAACACCGAGAAGTTTGGCGGCCAATACCGGGAAAAAGCCTTTCAGACTGTCACCGAGCAGGGTGATGGCGGCAGCCTTTTTGCCGCCGATACGCAAAACGTTGGTAGCACCGGGGTTATTGGAGCCCAGGGTGCGGGGGTCGGGTAGCCCCATCAATCGGCAGACAATAATGGCGCTGGAGAGGGAGCCCAGCAGATAGGCCACAATGATTAAGAGTGTATTTGTCATGAAAATTCCTGTCCGGCCAACCTTTGGGTGCCGTTGATGGGTCAAATTGTCCCGGCTGCAGGGTATCAGGGTCAAGGGTATTTGTTATCGAAGCTGGCTGCATTAACATGGTCAGATACATTTGCAGGTAATTGGGATACCCATGGATATAGTATTTTTACGTGACCTCAGAATCGAAACGGTGATTGGTATCTACGACTGGGAGCGGGAGATCAAGCAGACCGTGGTGCTGGATATTGATATGAGCACCGATGTTCAGCGTGCCGCAGCCACCGAGAATATTGCCGATGCGGTCGACTACAAGGCGGTCTCCAAGCGCCTGATCAGCTTTGTTGAAGAGAGTGAGTTTCAACTGGTGGAGACCCTGGCTGAACGTTGTGCAGAAATTATCCGCAAAGAGTTTGATGTGCGCTGGGTGCGCTTGACCGTGAACAAGATCGGAGCCGTCAGTGCGGCTACCGATGTGGGTGTGATCATTGAGCGGGGCGAGCAGTTCTGACATGGCCAGAATCTGGGTAAGCCTGGGAAGCAATATTGAGCGGGAAAAAAATATCCGCGCCGCACTGCATGATCTGCATAAGGAGTTTGGGGCGTTGCTGATCTCCAAGGTGTATGAGAGTGAAGCCGTGGGGTTTTCCGGTGATGCCTTTTATAACCTGGTGGTGGGGTTTGATACCGATCGTCCGGCGGCGGATT
>JAPHUG010000055.1 GCA_026197195.1 Sedimenticola sp. | reverse complement strand
CTATAGCGAAGCCGCCGCAAACTTGCTAACCAACGAGGCGTTGGATCCGGACGGCAAGATTCCTGAATTTAAATTTTGTGCCATACAAGTTGAACCGGCATAACACCCAAGGAGAAAGAGATGAGCAGTGCTGCACTCGCCCTGGAAGATGTACAAAACAGTGCCGTATACCGATAACCGAGGTCGGCAATAACGACTTACCGAGAGAGTATGACAATGGTATTAGCCCATCAGAAAATAGTGACATACTGCAATGTGGCTAAAGGAACTTAACCTGACAGCTACAGACGAAAATACCCTATATCGTTGTTCAGCTGTTCAGAGAGGGCGGTAAGTCGGGCACTGGAGTTGGCAATCGCCTCAATCGCCTCAACAGAGTGATGGGAAATTTCGGTGATATTTCCCACATTGCCACTCACGTCGCCAGTCAGGTCAGACTGCCCTTTGGCTAGGGTCGAAACCGCGTTATTGAGTACATCGATCTGCTGAATGGCTGTGGCTATGGCCTGTAATGCGGCTTCACCACCTTTGGCCTGCTCTACCACCTGGGCCGACTGCTCCCGGCTGCTGTTCATGGCAATGACCGCCTCTTTGGCCCCTTGTTGCAGCTCGCTGATCATCTGCTCAATCTCATGGGTGGCACCCTGCGTATTTTGCGCCAGATTACGCACTTCATCAGCGACCACAGCGAACCCACGTCCGTGCTCACCGGCCCGTGCCGCTTCGATCGCCGCATTCAGTGCAAGCAGGTTGGTCTGCTCTGCAATATTTACGATGGTATTCAGTATTGTTGAGATCTCTCCAGTCTTATGGTCGAGACGCGTTATTACAGCCGCTGAATTCTCTATCTCTGTGACCAGTGAACCAATTCGGGCCACGGTCTGCTGGGTCTGCAGCGCGCCCTCATCAGCGGCTTCAGACGCCGCATTAACCGAAGATGCTGCCGCTTCCATTTTGGCTGAAACCTCTTGCGCGACCTGATTAATCTCACGCAGCGCCTTTGCGATCTGATCCGTTTCACTGTTCTGGCGGGAGATCAGTTGCTCTGACTCCTTCGCATTGCTGTTTAATGACTCTGCCGCTGAAGTTAACTCACCTGCGGATTGACTCACCCCGCCCAAAACGTTCTGTAGCTGGCTAACCAGACGCTGCATCGCAAGCTGGAGCAAGCCGACCTCATCCCGTCGCCCGTGATAAACCATCTCGGCTGAGAGATCACCATCAGCCAACTGCCCCGCCGTGGCTACAACCCGCCCCAACGGGCCGACAATACCCCGAATGATAATCCAGGCGACAAAACAGCCACCCACCAGTGCCGCAAGTAACAAACCCAGCATAATCAGATTTACCTGGTCCCGCTGGCGCTCAACAGCCTCTACCTGTTTATTGATGACCTGGTCAGTCAATTCTCCAAAACGAAGGGTTGCCGCATCGATCTTCTGTTTCGCGGCAACGGCACGATCCTGTACTTTTTTGGCCTTAAAAGCCTGCACCGCAATCCAGAGGTCATAGGTTGCCAGGCTCTCTTTCAGATACGCTTGTAAATCAACGGCCGATGTATCCAGCAGGCTCTGAAGCTGCTCTTTTTCCGCACTATTCTCCATCCCTTCGAGTACTTTTCGCGTCTGTTCCCAGGAGGCGACAAGCACCTTACCCTGTTGCTCGAACTGCTTTTTTGAGGCCTCGATTCGCAACACACCATAGCTTCTGAGGTTTTGCACCGCTTTGCTGAAATGTTGAGCACCAATCTCGAACTCTATCACCTGCTGCAGAAGGAGTTGGTTGTTTTCACTGCTGGATTTGACCAGGTTGAGATTTTGATCTGAGAGATTGCGAATCTCCTGCGCCATCCGATTAATTGATGTCGTAGCGGTCCAGCCAAAAGCCACCAGCAGCCCCATAAAGAGCCCTACCAGGATGGTCATTTTCAAATACAGTTTGATATGTTTCATCTGCCCCCAGCCTCATTCAGGATCACTCGCATGCAGCCGCTTCGATCATTCATCGTTTGGCTGGCTTTGCACTAACAGGCGATCACAAACAGACTTCGCCTTAAGCGAAACGGTGCCTATTGCCAGACCCACTCACCAGAATAGATCTTCGACCTCTTAGCGTTATAGCGGCGGGATGTACAGGAGGTTTAATAGCTTCGGCTCAAGAGCCATGTTCACGGCGAAAACTATCGATTGCCATGACCTGGGGGTGAGAGTTAACCACCTTGGTTATCTGAATATCCTGACGGCGGCGGTCGGCCTCTTCACTAAAGTGCCCTTTTTGCCGATTACGCTGCATGAACTCCCGGGCAAAAACCAGCTTGTTGTGTAGGTGCTGATTTTTAAAGTGAGAGATCAGCCATGAACCGGCATCATCAGGAGTGACAGAGACCAGTCCGTGATACTCCACAACCCCTTCACCATCTCTAAACTGCAGCACATCACAATGATTGATAGTGGGGCGTTTGGTAAATGGAAAATGAAAACGTTTCTCTAAAAGTCCCGCAACCAGACCCTCCAGCTCATTCTTGGTGGTTGTCTTTGGTACACGAGGTATAAAAATTTTCATAAAGGACACCTTCACCTATCCACTAAAGTATAGTGTATTCAGATTAAATCTGTACCCAGTTCCCTATCACTGCACTATACTTTTTAGACTGAATTGACCGAACTTCATCGATACGATTTATAGAGATTACAATAAATACAGCTTATAGGAAATAAAATCAATCATGGTGACACCAACAATAAAGGATGACCCGCTCTATCAGCTTCTCAGAGAGGGCAAGGTCGAACAGTTTAATCAGCAGCACCGCTCTGGCGAGCCCTGTGATTTACGTGGGACCGACCTGCGTAGCGTGGATCTAAGAAAGCTGGATGCCAGGAATCTGGACCTTCGTGACTGTTATCTGCGCCAGGCCGATTTACGGGGCGTTGACCTTTCTGAGGCCAATCTGGAGGGTGCCAGTATTAGTGGAGCTAAGATATCGGGCGTACTTTTCCCCAAACAGTTGACCGCTGAAGAGATCAACCTCTCACTGGTACACGGGACACGGATGCGCTACCGCTAGTCACTCATTCTGAGTCCGTATCAATTAGCAAACCGGCGGTGGTGGCATGAGCGATTGGGTTTTCACTCAGATCGCCGTAACCCTGCCGCAGTGAAAAATGAGCAAGGGCTCACTCTTTAACCCTCCGAGGTCAGAAATGCATTCAGCCACTACCCCGAGTGCGTTGCACGAATTCAATCAGGTAGGCATCCAGTGCAGTTAACAACTCACGATAAACCTTCACTGGAGATGAACACCAGCTTACCCTCCTGACGAGCCCGCTCCATCACTGGCAAATAGAGGCGGTGTGACGAGCAGCATCAGAAGCAGCGATGTTTTGAATATGGCAATCCCCTTAAGAAATTCGCACCCCTCTCTGTAAGCACAAGCTTCGGAGGTACCGATTGAGCACCACCTTCAAAATCAAGTATCTTATCGGGTGAAGCAAGTTACGACCTTAACTTCGGAAAAAGATTTCTGCCAGAAATTGCGATTGGGTCAACTGTCTTGAAATACCATAATAATCTTTAAGGTACTCCTTCCCGGTGAATTAAGAGAGGCAGTCGAAGCGCATCGAGAAAACGCCACGTCAAATAGATAGGTGGGCGCAAACATGCACCCACCCTGACTGACTATCCTTATATTGTCGAAGCCTTTTTTGCCGACTTATATGAAATGAACGTATTTGCAAGCAACGTAATTAGAATCAACCACAATAAGAATTCCAAAGAACCAGAGCCAGTTTGCTCTACTTTTCGAGATTCGCGATACTCTTCTGCTTTTACATAAATATCCGCATAATCAATTTTATCTTCATCACTTAATTCAGCAAAAATTCTGTATTGATTCACATAACTTTGATCATATCTTTTATAGGGCAAAACTCTAGTTTCATATAACTGTTTTGCCTTTTCTTTTTCGCCATTGTTAAAGTACACATGAGCAACTGTATCAAGATAACCGGGATCATTTGACTGCTCCTCCAGCAACTGTGTATAAAACTCGTACTCTTGTATGTAGTTGTTACTTTTAACCATACCCCATAAATAGCTGTTTATTTTTTCCAGGTCGCTTTGCCGCACACCACCTGAGCTGTCACTTGTTACAATATTTGCAGCTGCACTACTAAAAAACCCAGACAGAAACCCAGCATGTGACGGAAAAGATATAATCATAAGAAAACAAATAGTAGCCGTTTTTTTCATTGTTATTCCTAAATGTAAAAGTCAATTTTTATCTAGCTATACTAATCACACTATCGACCCCGCTCTAAACAGCAGGGCAGATATATGTCTGCTTAACCAAGCCGCGCTTGTGAAATAATCACAAAGACAAACTTGCCAATTGTCATTCTCTCACGGGCAAAAAAGCATGCACTATTCGCACACCGGACTTGCACACATGGAGTCTATTACTGAGATGGCTTTTCGCCGAAACTATTTACTATGTAAAAATAATGCGCAGGAAGGCTGCGGCAGGTTGTTGAAGGGTACTGAGCAAATTACCACATCAAAATGGATCTGCAGAGATGTACTACGCACCCATACTATCTGAACTTCCTTTATTAATATGGGTATTGGATGAGCATCAATAATCCTCGTCCAGCTGATTCAGTATATTGCGGGCCACCTTGGCCTGCTCCTCGTTGGCCTCACCCAGGATCTCATAGAGCAGTCCTCGAGCCTTGATCTCTTCACCCTCATCACGCAGGGCCTGAACACGACGCAGCTTCTCCTCGATGACCTCATCATAGAGTCCTTCATCATCAGACTCACCGAGATCACTGCCCTCTTCGTCGTCTTCGTCCTCTTCCTGGGCCTCTTCCGCCTCGATGGTATCCAGCTCTGCTTCCAGCTCTTCCTCTGTCAGCGGGGTAAACCGGTCCAGATCAAGGGGTGAGTCATCGACTTCAAATGCCGGGTCAGTAACGAAGGCGGCAGCGGGTGCCGCGGCAGGGGCTTTTGTTGATGACGGGGCCTCTGGCTCACCGTCATCGGCTTCCTCCGCTTCCTCGCGACGATCCTTATTCCGTTTGATCATGCGGGAGAAGAAAACACCAATCTCAAACAGCACCCACATCGGCAGCGCCAGCAGGGTCTGGGAAATGACATCGGGTGGTGTTAACAGCATGCCGAGGCAGAAGGCACCGACAATGATATAAGGGCGTTTTTCAACCAGCTTATCTGGGGTGGTCATGCCCATAGAGACCAGAATAATGGTGGCTATCGGTACTTCAAAGGCCAGCCCAAAGGCGAAGAAAAGGCTGAGTACAAAGTCGAGGTACTTGGCAATATCAGTCGCCATTACCACGCCGTCAGGTGTGGTACCGGCCATAAAAGCAAAGACCAGAGGGAATACCACGAAATAGGCGAACATGACGCCGACATAGAACAGAAAGGCACTGGATGCGACCAGTGGAATCATCAGGCGCTTTTCATGCTTATACAGTCCCGGGGCTATGAAAGACCAGAGCTGATAAAGGATGAATGGCATACCGATAAACATGGACGCCATCAGGGTCAACTTGAAGGGGGTCAGGAAAGGCGATGCCACTTCGGTGGCAATCATCGATGAGCCTTCCGGAAGATGGGCCATCAGCGGCCCGGCCACCATCTCGTAAATATCGTTATTAAAATAGAACAGACACGCGAAGATCACACCAACGGCTATCACCGCCCGCAGCAGACGATCCCGCAGCTCCAGGAGGTGTGTTACAAAAGGCTGTTCGGTCAGGGCGTCACGCGCCCCATCGTCTTGTGTCGTCATGTGGTTGGTTTG
>JAPHUG010000307.1 GCA_026197195.1 Sedimenticola sp. | reverse complement strand
GGTGTCGGAACCATTTCAGTGACCGCCAATATTGCTCCTGCGGCCATGCATGAGATGATCACGGCCGCTCGAAACGGTGATGCGGATGAGGCGGCTCGAATTGATTCAGCACTGGCTGGACTGCACCGAGATCTGTTCCTGGAATCCAATCCGATACCGGTCAAATGGGCGCTGGCTGAGATGGGTCGTATACCCAAGGGTATCCGTCTCCCACTGACATGGTTTGCTGAGACATATCAGGCCCAACTGCGCCAATCAATGGCGGCTGCCGGTCTTCTCTGAAACGCCTGATAAAAGGCGACAACAGGTTTAATAGAACATAATGGCTTTGAATTACCGTAATAATCTGGGTTTACTTTTGATTGCCAGCCTAGTGGCCGGTTGTGGTGCGCTTCCCAATGTGGATGATGTGCTGCCTGACCGTAAGGTAGAGTATAAAAAGGCGAAGGATGCCGGTAAAAACCTGGAGATACCGCCGGACCTGACCAAAAGTACGATAAATGATCAGCTGGTCATCCCCGGTTCCTCGGGCGCGGAGGCAACCACGCTTTCCGGGCAGATGGAACGGGAGCGGATCCAGGGCCGGGTCGCCACACGAACGGGCGTGCTTCCCAAGATTGATAAGATCGAGGTAAAGCGGGACGGCAACCAGCGCTGGTTGCGAATCGAGGGTACGCCGGATGATGTCTGGTACAAGACCGTCGCCTTCTGGCAGGAGAATGGCATTTTGTTAGCCCAGCAGGATCCCACTGTGGGGGTCATGGTGACCGATTGGCTGGAGAACCGGGCTGATATCAAGCAAGATTTTATCACGGATAAAATCCGTTCGGTTTTTGAAGGCGCCTATTCCGCTGCGACCCGGGACCAATACCGCCTGCGTATCGAGCCTGCGGTGACAGAAGGGGTAACGGAATTGTACCTGACCCATCGTGGTATGGAAGAGAAGTATATCCTGGATGGGGGTGGTGACAAGGAACGAACCGTATGGAACCCGCGTCCCACCGATCATGGCCTTGAGGCTGAGATGCTCCGTCGTCTGATGAACTACATGGGGGTCACGGATCAGCAATCCCGCACCTCGCTGGCTCGAACCGGTGCCGTGCAGGCCCGCTCCCGATTGGTACACAACAGCAATGAGGTGTTGCTGCTAATGGATGAGGAGCTGAACCGGGCGTGGCGTCTGACGGGTGTGGCGCTGGACCGTGTTGGTTTTGCCGTTGAGGACCGTGATAGCTCGGAACGGATCTACTACGTTCGCTACAACGACCCACTCAAAGAGACTGAGGAGCCAGGCCTGCTGGCGAAGCTGGCCTTCTGGCGTGATAACGATCAGAACATCGATAAAGAGAGCCAGTATCAGGTTACCTTGGACGCCGAAGGGAGAGGCACCCGTATCGTGGTTAGAAACCAACAGGGTGTGCAGGATAACTCAGAGACGGCGCTGCGTATTCTGACCCTGCTGCATGAGCAGATTCAGTAAAGTCAGCAGATAACGGAGAAGTCAGTGCGCTTTGCCTCATTGGGGAGTGGCAGTAAGGGGAACGCCACGCTCATTGAGGCCGGGGAGACCCGTCTGCTGCTGGATTGTGGTTTTCCGGCCAGAGAGGTCGAGCGGCGGCTGGGACTGATGGGCGTGGCCCCTGAGAGTCTGGATGGGATACTGGTGACCCATGAGCATCAGGATCACATCCGGGGTGTGGGTCCGCTGGCGCGTCGTTATACCATCCCGGTATGGATCACTCACGGTACGTACAGGCAGGATCGGTGTGGTGTGCTGCCTGATCTGCGGTTGATTCATAACCATGATGAGCCTTTTGATATCGGCTGTATCAGAGTCCAGCCCTATCCCGTCCCACACGACGCCCGGGAACCGGTTCAGTATATTTTTGCCCGCTCCGGGCGGGTGCTTGGGGTATTGACCGATGCCGGAATGATCACCCCTCACATCCAGGAGGTGCTGGCTGGCATCACCTCGCTCTTGCTTGAATTTAATCATGATGAAGTGATGTTGGCGCGGGGACCCTATCCACCTGCTTTGCAGCGTCGTGTCGGTGGCCGGCTTGGTCATCTGAACAACGATCAGGCTGCAACCTTGCTGGAACAACTCGATCATGCGCAGTTACGACACCTGGTTGTTGCCCATGTGAGTGAGAAGAATAATCACCCTGATAAAGTCCGTGAATCGATACTGACCCGGTTGCCAGAATTGGCCTCCCGACTTACCCTGACCTGTCAGAGTGAAGTAAGCCCCTGGTTTGAGGTCTGAGATATGACGTTTAAAGCCCATTTTTTCCCGCAGGAATCACGTTTTCTCCCAGGGCAGCGATGGTTGAATGTACTTTTCAGGACCACCCACCTGGTGGGGCTGGGCGGATTGGGGGCTGGTTTTCTCTACCCGGCAGTCGATCAGAGCTGGCAGCTCTATCTCTACCTGACACTGGTGTCCGGAATCGGTCTTTCACTGATATCGATCTACTCCAATGGTATCTGGCTGATCCAGCTTCGGGGGCAGATGGTATTTCTGAAATTGATTTTGCTCTTACTGATGGAGCCGTTCCCGGAGATGAAGGCGGAACTGTTTATTTTGATCATCCTGATATCGGGTTGGATTGCCCATGCCCCGGCCCGGGTCCGCTACTATTCGTTTTATCACCGTCGTCGTATCGAATCCCTCGATTGACGTGAATTGTGCGGTAATTTTTACGCGAATGTAGGGCTAAACGGGGCGGAAATTTTCCCCGTCTTGGAGTATCATTACCGATTTGGTTTTCCGCTCACCAATAAGGTAACTCATGCTCACTCTTCGCGGTGCTCCAGCCCTCTCCGATTTTCGCCTGAATAAACTTGAACGCCGCCTTGCCGAAGCGATCGGTCGCCCGGTGGGGGTCTATGCTGAATACATACATTTTGCAGAACTGACGCAGTCACTGAGTGCTGAAGAGAACGAGGTTCTGGGTAAGGTGCTGCGCTATGGTCCACACCTGGCAGAACATGAACCCACCGGTCAGTTGGTGTTAGTCACACCCAGGCAGGGTACCATCTCGCCCTGGTCAACCAAGGCCACCGATATTGCCCATAACTGCGGCCTGCAGAAGATCGAGCGATTGGAGCGGGGTATCGCCTATTACCTGACGCTGGAGAGTGGGGCACAACTCAGTGAAGCCGAACTGCTTTCTGCGCAAGTTGAGCTGCATGATCGTATGACTGAGCGGGTATTCACCGAATTGGATGAGGCCGTTTGCCTGTTTGCCAAAGCAGAGCCAAAGCCTTTTACCAGCGTGGATGTCATGGGGGGTGGCAAGCCCGCTCTGGCCATTGCCAATGGCGAGCTTGGTCTGGCGCTTTCGGAAGATGAAATCGACTACCTGGTTGAGAGTTTCCAGGGGCTGGGAAGAAATCCCACCGATGTCGAGTTGATGATGTTCGCACAGGCCAATTCAGAGCACTGTCGCCACAAAATATTCAACGCGGACTGGATTATTGATGGTGAGCATCAGAGCCGTTCCCTGTTCAAGATGATCCGCATGATCCGTTCCGTGTCCTTTCCCTCGCGCGCGACGAGGACAGGCTGCGGCAGGTCGACCGGATTGCCGTAGGCCGCGCCTGCATCGAGCCCGAGCGTCTGCAGTTCGGCGATCGTGTCCGGCGCGAAGGGCGCGATGTCGATGCCGGCGCGTGCGAACGTGTCGACGCCC
>JAPHUG010000422.1 GCA_026197195.1 Sedimenticola sp. | reverse complement strand
TAAGGCGTTGGAAAGATCGGGAATATGACTGATCTCTCCATAGCCTATCCCAACGGCTGCTAAACTCCTTTTGATACTACCACCAGAGCAGAGACAGTTATGCCCGAACAGATAGTGATAAAAAACGCATCCATGGTTAACGATGGCCGGGTGCTTGAGGGGGACCTGTTGATTCAGCGAGGTCGGATTGAGCAGATCGCAGCTGAAATAAAAGTGCCGGACTCGGCGCGGGTGTTGGATGCCGAAGGCAAGACACTGATACCCGGTATGATTGATGATCAGGTCCACTTTCGTGAGCCGGGTGCGACCCACAAGGCCGATATGCAGAGTGAATCGCGGGCTGCTGTGGCGGGTGGCATTACCACATTCATGGATATGCCCAATACCAATCCGCTGACCACCACCCGGGCGGCCCTGGAAGATAAGTACCTCATCGCTGAGGGGCGCTCCTCTGCTAACTATGCCTTCTATCTTGGCGCGACCAACGACAATATCGACGAGATCAGGGCGCTTGATCCCAAACAGGCCTGTGGCATTAAAGTCTTTATGGGTGCGTCAACGGGCAACATGCTGGTCAATAGCGAAAAGGCACTGGAGGCGATCTTTAAGGATGCCCCGATCCTGGTGGCGACGCATTGTGAGGACACCCCTACCATCCAACATCTGGAAGAGGTCTACCGGGAAAAGTATGGGGAGGATGTGCCGATTGCCTGTCATCCGGAGATTCGCAGCGCCGAGGCGTGCTACCTCTCTTCCTCCATGGCGGTGGGGTTGGCCAAGAAACACGGGACCCGTCTGCATGTGCTGCATTTGACCACGGCGCGGGAGATGGAGCTGTTCGAGCCGGGGCCGCTTGATAATAAAAGAATTACGGCGGAGGCCTGTGTTCACCACCTCTATTTTGATGATCGGGATTACGAACACAAGGGTAACTTCATCAAGTGCAATCCTGCGGTGAAGAGCAAGGCCGACCGGGATGCCATTCGTAAGGCACTCGCTGAGGACCGCATCGACGTGGTAGCCACGGATCATGCACCCCATACCCTGGAAGAGAAACTCAATACCTATTTCAAGGCTCCTGCCGGGCTGCCACTGGTTCAATGGGCACTGCCGATGCTGTTTGAGCTCTATCACGACAATCTGATTACGCTGGAGCAGCTGGTTGAAAAGACCAGCCATGGGCCGGCGCGGATGTTCAATATTGCTGAACGGGGCTATCTCCGTGAAGGCTACTGGGCCGATCTGGCCTTGGTGGATCTGAATAACCCCTACCGGGTTGAGCGGAGTGATGTGCTCTATAAATGTGGCTGGTCACCCATGGAAGGGGAGCGTCTGCGTGCCCGGATAGTGGCCACCTTTGTGAATGGTCAGATGGCCTACCGCGAGGGGCGCGGTGTCAACGCCGCTGTGATGGGTCAGCGGCTGGTGTTTGATCGGTAACCGAGGGCTGGGTTGACTCGGTTTTTTTAGGGGGTCAGGCGATCCCAACGGCTCCCTTGTCAACGCCTTCGTACGCTTCTACCTTAAAACGGTCATTGGGGTGTTCCTGCTTCAATGTATCTGCAATATGCTGGGCCAGGTTCTCCACCGTGCTATCGGTCTCGATCAGGTAGCATCGGTGGCTGGGAAGTTCCAGTTTGAATAATCCCTGGTTGGCTGTGTAGCCAAAACGCAGACACGCCTTGCCATTCTCCTGAAACGACTCCTGCAGGTCGTTTCGGGTGCCAATATAGATATCTTTCCAGCGAACTGCCCAGTCGGCTTCCAGTGCCTCATCCCGCGTGTCGTTGCGATAGATCTTGATACGTGAGCGATGGCCGTGGGCTATACGCTGGCAGTTGCCAGCGTGGTGTTTCAGTCCGTGACTATATTGATACCAGGCCCCGGAGATCGGTTCGGGATAGAGTTTGATGCGGAGAGACTGGACATTGTCGGGGAGCAGGCTTTGCAGTTTTTCACTGATCGCGCTACTCAGAGCGGTTTCGTTGATCTGTGCTGTCTTGATCAGGCAGATGGCGCTGTAGGGGCTGCTGTGACGGATTAACTCGCCAGAATTGAGCTGAAACTGAATGTCACAACGGTGTTCCAACTGCTGGACCTGGCAGTTTGGGTGTTGAGCTGGAATGAGCAGGCAGTGATCAAAAGATTGGTCGATGATCTGTTTGACCTGTTTTTTTACATCACCAAAATCGAGCACCATACCTTGATGATCCAGCGATCCGTCCAGCTCTATGTCGACCTGCCAGCTCTCGCCCAAAAGCCCTTTAGCCGGGTCCAGGTAGGAGAAGTCGATCACTGTTAGCCGATTTACAAAAAGTGTGGTCATGATGCCTGGGGATACAAGGGTTTAAAGCTCGGCATCTTTACAGGGTTGCACGGACAGTGCAACCCTGTGTGAGCGGTGGGATCAGCGCTGAGAACTAGCTCGCTATCTTCAGACCACGCTTTTCCTCTGCCTGTCTCTCCTGGCCCTTTTTCTTCGCATCTAGGCCTTTGGCTTGCGGGGTCTCATCGGCAGAGAGTTTGAACTGCTGTACTACCTGCTGCAGCTCTGCGGCGAGATCGCCCAAGTGCCTGGTGGTGGCCATCGATTTTTGTGACAGCGTGGCGGCATCCTTGCTCTCCTGGCTGATGGAGACAATAGAGCGATTAATCTCTTCGGATACCTCGCTCTGTTGTTCCGAGGCGAGGGCAATCTGCCGGTTCATGGCGTTGATGGTGTCGATGGCGCTGTTGATCGCTTCCAGCGAGTCTCGGGCGCTGTTGGCCTGCTTAACATTCTGATCGGCGGTTCCACAGCCACTCTCTATCGCTTTAACCGCCTGATGGGTGTTGGTCTGGAGATTGCGGATCATCTCTTCGATTTCACCTGCCGACTCCTGGGTGCGGGTAGCCAGATTACGGACTTCATCTGCCACGACAGCGAATCCGCGTCCCTGTTCTCCTGCCCGGGCTGCTTCAATGGCGGCATTCAGTGCTAATAGATTGGTCTGCTCGGCAATGCCCTTGATGACATCCAGTACACTGCCGATACCCTCACTGTTCTTCTCTACCTGACCAATGATCTCTGCAGCGGCACTGATTTCAGAATGCAGGGCTTGAATCGAATGCGCAGTATCCTCAACTGTTTTATGGCCGG
>JAPHUG010000396.1 GCA_026197195.1 Sedimenticola sp. | reverse complement strand
TTCAGTACACCCTGGGTAGACGGTGGACTCAAACACAACCGTTGTGCCAGGGCTCATGTGTTTGGCTACCGCTTTACATGCACCCACGACAGGACTCAGGTCAGGTTTTCTGGCATGGTCAATGGGCGTAGGCACGGCAACTACAATAATTGAGGCCTCAGCCAAGCGTGCTGGATCACTGGTATATTCCAACTCAGTCGCCTCGACAAGCCCCTCTGGCTCTACCTCTCCACTGGGATCAAAACCATTGCGATAGTTGTTCAACTTACGCTCATCCAGATCATAGCCAATGGTTGAACGCTTCTTTCCGAAAGCTACCGCTAATGGAAGACCCACATACCCCAGACCTACGACTGCAATTTTGTCCATTATCGTTCCTGATTGTTAGTGACTGCCCATCTCAAAGGGCAATTAATTTCCTGAAAAACTGTTTATCAATGTTAAGGTAGCCGGATAATCATTCTCGACATCAGTTTGTATCAGCCGCCTTGAATTGATTGATAAACCACGCTGTTGTTACATCGAGCCCCTGCTGTAGGTTATGCGTCGGGTCATAGCCAAGAAGAGTGACAGCCTTTGAAATATCCGCCAGCGAATGCCGTACATCACCAGGCCGGAAATCACCATACTCAGGCGCTGAGTCGGCTATACGACTGTCCACTTTTACCATTCTATCCCTGATTTCATGATACAACTCATTTAACGTGGTGCGATTTCCCACCGCCACGTTGTATACCTGATTGGTTGCCTCAGCATTCAAACTGGTTGCCGCCAGAATATTCATCTGTACGGTGTTATCGATATAACAGAAATCACGTGACGTCTCGCCATCTCCATTAATCCGGCAGGACGTGCCACGATACAACTCTTCAATCCAACGAGGGATAACCGCCGCATAAGCCCCTTTGGGGTCCTGCCGTGGACCAAAAACGTTAAAATAACGTAATCCAATGGTTTCTATACCATAGGTTTTCGCAAATACATCCGCATAAAGCTCGTTAACATACTTAGTAACGGCATAAGGTGACAAAGGTTTACCAATTAAATCCTCTTTCTTGGGTAACCCGGGATGATCACCATATGTTGAAGAGGATGCTGCATACACAAAACGCTTTACCTCTGCATCTCTGGCTGCGATCAACATGTTCAAGAAACCTGTACTATTGGTCTCATTGGTATTGAAAGGATCATTTATGGAGCGGGGGACACTGCCCAGCGCAGCCTGATGGAGGACAAAATCCACGCCTGCTACAGCCTCTGCGCAATCCTGCGGACGCCGGATATCTGACTCATGAAAGGTAAATCGATTCCACTGTTCTTCACTCACTGCGGCGCAGACTTTGTCCAGATTATGCCGATGACCCGTCGCGAAGTTATCCAGACCAACCACCCGCTGATCCAGGCCCAGTAGCGTCTCAAGAAGGTTAGAGCCGATAAAACCGGCAACACCTGTGATTAGCCAAGTTCTCGGCTTCTCTAAAAGCGCTTTCTGAGCCTTAATATACTGCGACATAGTTCAAACCCACCCCTTACTAACTGCAACGCGATAACACATCGCCGGCATCCAATTCGATCCTGAATGGTGGACAGCACCCTGTCTCAAGCCATTAATTAAACAACAGATTGTACTTATATTCGCTTTCCGGGGCCAGTCAAATTACGCCTATACCCAAATAACCCATTACCTGTATCACGTACCTGATATTGTTATTTTAATGAAGAATCAAACTTCAATTGGCATTCAAAAAAGTGCGCGACCGCGGTAAACTCGGTTATCAAAAGAATAAACGTAGTCAGCCTTGATTGACTCATAGATAGAATCACCCTAACTGTTCTGAATAGATCAGGGAAAATCCTTTGAATGTAGGTTTCGCCAGTTATCTCTTCGCCTTCGTTGCTTACTCAGCTTTATCGGTACTACTCGTTACCTCATGGCGGGGAAGGACCCTTGGAAGATTACTGATCATCGCCAGTGGTTGCTCCGCGCTGTGGGCACTCTTTTCAGCGCTCGCGACAGTCTCCATTATCGTTTTCCCACCGGTACTACAGCTACTCGAATTTTCTCGCGATGCCTTCTGGTGCCTGTTTTTGCTGAAAAGCGTCCAGACCAACAGTAGCCAAAGTCTTTCACGTCGCTGGCCATTGACTCCCGCCAGAATGTACTATTTATTCCTGATAGTCGCAGGCGTGATTACCGTACTGAT
>JAPHUG010000338.1 GCA_026197195.1 Sedimenticola sp. | reverse complement strand
GTTACTTCTGGTATCCCAGAATGCAGGATGAGCAGCAAGGGTCCCCGGTCGAACGCTTCGCCAGGCACTATTTTGATCGTGACCATGAGGAGTATCTGCGGATGGTCACCCCGGAATTCAGGGGCGAGGATCATACCAGCCGTAAAATTGCTGAACTCCTGGCTGAGCCTGGCGCTGACAGCTTTATGGATGCCGTGCTGCGGATGGATACCACCACCTTGATCGTGGATGACCCGGTTAAACGGGTGGATAACATGACCATGGCCTGGGGGTTGGAGGCACGGGTGCCATTCCTGGATCAGCAACTGGTTGAACTGGCGGCCCAGTGTCCACCCGAATTGAAATTGCGTGAGGGGGGGAAGTATCCGCTCAAGGCCATGGCCCGAGGTATTTTGCCGGACGCCGTGATCGATCGGCCCAAGGGCTATTTTCCCATGCCTGCACTGAAATATGTGCGCGGGGACTTCCTGAATTTTATGCGGGATATACTGGAGTCGCGCGCTTGTCGTGAACGAGGGCTATACTCTCGTGCCTATATTGATCTATTGCTCTCCGCTCCGGAGATGCATCACACCCGTTTGCTGGGTAGTAAATTGTGGCATCTCTCCCTGTTGGAGTACTGGCTGCAGCGCAATGTGGATGAGCGTTAGTCCCTGAAGATCAAGAATAAACTGGCTGTTAAAACAGAAGGAGTTCGATATGTTATCAGCTTATATAACCCTGCATTTGCTGGGAGTGGTTGTCTGGGTAGGTGGGATGTTTTTTGCGCATATGGCATTGCGGCCCGCTGCTGTTGAGGTTCTAGAGCCACCCCAGCGGTTGCCACTGATGAAAAGGACCCTGGATCGTTTTTTTCCCTGGGTATGGGTGTCGATCGGCCTCATTTTATTGAGCGGTTATGGGATCTTAATCGGCATCCTTGGGGCTACAGCCGGCGTCTATGTTCATATAATGCACAGCATTGCCCTGATCATGGTGGCTATCTTCTGCTATATCTACTTTCTGCCCTATAAGCAGATGGGCCGGCACCTGGAGGCGGGTGATCTGCCCGCTGCCGGTGCCCAGCTTCTGGTTATTCGCAGAATGATTGGCATCAACCTGGTGTTGGGTCTGGTGACTACGGTGATAGGTGCAGCCAAGCCATTTTAGTGGCTCTGAGGTCGCTGATTGAATACTATTGGGCTGGCGATTGACTGTTGGGGGCTTGAAAATGATTACAAGTAACCCCATATAGCGACCAGATTATGTATCAGTATATATAGAGGTGAGTGATGGATGTTTTAGAGCGAATTAAAGAGCAGGTTGAGAACAACCCCATTGTACTTTACATGAAGGGAACGCCGCAGTTTCCCCAGTGTGGGTTCTCTTCCCGTGCCGCTGCAGCCTTGCAGGATTGCGGTGTTGAGTTCGCTTACGTGAATGTGCTGGGCGACCCGGAGATTTTTGAAAACCTCCCACGCTATGCTGACTGGCCAACCTTCCCCCAACTCTATATCAAGGGTGAGCTGGTCGGTGGCTGTGATATTACGCTGGAACTCCATCAGACAGGTGAGTTGCAGAAGATGACCGCTGAAGCCGCGGCCAAATAAGTAGGCTATAGAGACTATAAAAACCGGCGCTACCAGCAAGGTGCGCCGGTTTTTTTGTCTCTAGTCCAAGGGCTACTCCTGTTCCAGCAGGCCCGAAAACCCGCCGATATTGCGTTGCCACTGATTGATGATGGCGCAAAACAGCTCGGCGGTTCGTTCGGTGTCATAAATGGCTGAGTGCGCCTCTGCATTATCCCAGTCCAGTCCCGCGGCCATGGCCGCCTTGGCCAAGACGGTCTGGCCATAGGCCAAACCCGCAAGCGATACCGTATCAAAGGTGCTGAACGGGTGAAACGGGTTTCGTTTAATGCCCGTTCGTGCCACGGCGGCATTCAGAAATCCCAAATCAAAAAAAGCGTTGTGGCCGACCAGTATGGCCCGATTGCATTCACTCTCCTTGACCGCTTTGCGAATCGGAGCAAACAGGGAGGTGAGGGCCTCTTTTTCGGGTAGCGCATTTCTAAAGGGGTGTTCAGGATCAATGCCGTTGAATTCCAGTGCCTTGGGTTCCAGGTTGGCACCAGGAAAAGGCTCTACGTGTGAGGCAATGCAGGGCGTTGGATGGAGAAAACCTTCTTCGTCCATAGTCAGGATAACGGCGGCTATCTCAAGTAGGGCATCGGTTTCGGCATTAAATCCAGCAGTCTCTACATCAATAACAACAGGTAGAAAACCACGGAAGCGTTGGGATATGGCAGGATTGTAGGGGTAGTCATTCATAGCCGCACAGGATAATGGAAACCGCGTTGGTTTTCGATCACAACCTTAGTAAACAGGTATAGGACGCTTTCGCCGGCTCAGGTATGTTAGGCTGCGGCCTTATAACAGGATGTGGATGAAGGTTATCGCGATGCGTTTACTCCAAATGCGTGCCAGGTTTTTAATCTGTCTGTTTCTGCTGTTCTCTTTTTTACAGCTTGGGTCACAGCAGGCGCTATCAGCCGATGTGCCTTTTTCAAAAGGTCTGCTGTTCAAGATAGAGCAGGCAGGTGTCCCGGCCAGTTATCTATTTGGAACGATTCATTCTGATGAGGAGCGAGTGCTCGATTTTCCAGATGAGGTGGAACGGGCATTTGAATCATCGACCACGCTGTATGTGGAGATTGATATGGATACCGCCAATATGCTGGCCGCCATGACAGCTATGTTCCTCGATGATGGCCGGGAGTTGGGTCAAATAGTTGGGGAACCTCTCTATCAGCAAGCTGTTCAGGCCGCGGCAACATTGGGGTTACCTGAGGTGGCGATCCGCCATTACAAGCCTTGGGCGCTGGCTATGATGTTGAGTATGCCGCCAACCAAGAGCGGCCAGTTTATGGATTTGGTGCTCTATCAGCGCGCTGTATTGGCGAATAAGAGGGCACTGGGGATCGAGACCATTCGGGAGCAGTTGGACCTGTTTGATACCCTCTCGGAGTCGGATCAGGTCACTTTCTTGCGGGATACCCTAAATAATCTGGACCAGCTGCCGACAATCTTTCAGGCGTTATTGGAAAGCTACCTCAAACAGGACTTGGGGGCGCTGATGGCGTTGAACGAGCAACTGCTTAACGAAGGCGATGAGCAGCTGAATAACAAGTTTCAGGCCTTGATCGTTGATAATCGAAATCGACGGATGGTTGAAAGGCTGGCGTCTCCACTGCAGGGCGGTGGGTTGTTCATAGCGGTAGGCGCGCTGCATCTACCGGGTGAGAAAGGAATGCTTAGCCTGTTGGAGCGAAAGGGTTACCGGGTCGTCAGAATATACTGATAGTTGTGTTTTATGGGTGTGCCGAATAGCCAATTATGATAAATTCCGCCAGTGCTTGGGGAAAAGTGGCACATGTTGGCGATAACGAATAGATAGATCTGCATATTAAGGATAAGAACAAATGAAGGGTGAACGTCTTTTCAAGCAGTTGAAAACTCTGCTGCTGACCTTGCTTGTGGTCGCTTTGACCGGTTGTGCAAGCACGGGTGATTATCAGGATCCGCGCGACCCTGCAGAGGGATTCAATCGGGCCATGTACTCCTTTAACGAGGGTCTGGACGATGTGCTGTTGAAGCCGATCTCTAAAGGCTATAAGGCGATCACTCCTGCTCCTATTGATACAGGTATCAGCAACTTCTTCGGTAACCTGGCCGATGTGGGCTCGGCTATCAATAACCTCCTTCAGTTCAAACTGGAACGCGCCGCTTCAGATGTGGGTCGTGTGCTGGTGAACTCCACGATCGGACTGCTTGGCTTCATTGATGTGGCCAGTAACATGAACATGCAGAAGTATGGTGAAGACTTCGGTCAAACCATGGGTGCCTGGGGTATGGACCCTGGCCCTTATCTGGTGCTGCCCTTTTTCGGCCCCAGCAGTGGACGTGATACGGTCGGTCTGGTTGTCGATTGGTACACCGATCCGGTTCGCTATGTTAAACCGAACCACTGGCGCAACAGCCTGATCGGTCTGCGAGTCATTGATACCCGCGCCGATCTGCTCAGTGCCAGTCGTGTTCTGGAAGAGGCTGCCCTTGACCCCTATGAGTTTCAGCGCGATGCCTATCTACAGAAGCGACGCAATGATGTCTTTGACGGTGCGCCTCCACCTGAAGATGATTGATCAAGCGAGGCGACTCGCTGCATAACATCAACCCCTCCCTTGCGGAGGGGTTTTTTGTGGGGGCTGATTAAAACTCCATACATAAAATATGTTGATGCACGCATAGAAAATTAGAATTATACAATTTAAGTAAATGCTAATATTCTTTTGCGCAAGAAAGCAAAGCAGTATCCAGGCTTTCTCATCGGAATCAAGACGAACATATTTTTACGGAGAAATACAATGAACAAATTTGTTAAAGCTGCAGCTATCGCCGCTCTTCTTGCTTCTTCCGCCTCTGCTTCTGCATGGTGGGGTGGTCCTTGGGGTGGTGGTCC
>JAPHUG010000345.1 GCA_026197195.1 Sedimenticola sp. | reverse complement strand
GTTGTCTGGTTGTTTGTATTCGTTGCGCTATATTGGTCCTACTGTATATTCTGGGGTATCAAAGGTGCCCTGTCAGCCAAGACCGCTAGCGATTATTTCGTAGCAGGACGTCAGATTTCACTGTGGGTATTCATACTCGCAGCCACCGCCACTTCATTCTCTGGCTGGACCTTCATGGGCCATCCCGGACTGATCTATCGTGACGGTTTCCAATACGCTTACGCCTCGTTTTATGCCATTACCATTCCTTTCACCGGCGTCCTGTTTCTGAAACGACAGTGGATGCTGGGCAAACGCTTCGGTTTCATCACCCCGGGCGAGATGCTCTCCTATTACTTCCGCTCGGATACAATCAGAATCCTGGTCGTGCTGGTGGCGCTGATCTTCTCAGTGCCCTATCTGGGAATTCAACTGCGCGCATCCGGCTTCCTGTTTAACGTCCTGACCGACAACATGCTCAGCACCACAGTAGGCATGTGGCTGCTGTCGATTGTGGTAATTATCTATGTCGCCTCAGGCGGACTCAGGGCGGTCGCCTATGTAGACTCGGCCCAGGCGATTCTGCTGGGCGGAGGCATTGTGGTCGTCGGCTTGATTGCCATGAATGAGGTCGGCGGATTCGCCCGCCTGAATGAAGGCATTGCCGCACTGACCCAGATCGACCCCGCGACAGGCAAGGCCATGTTCGGCAAGACAACACCGGACGGCTACAGTGCCTACATTGCGATACCGGGGGTGATCCAGTTTGGTGCTGGGTTAGGGACAGACAGCGCCCCCATTGGCGGTGCCTGGACAGGCGTAATGGTACTGACCTATATGTTCGGCCTGATGGGCATCCAGTCCGCCCCCGCCTTCTCCATGTGGGCCTTTGGCAATAAGAGTCCGGAACCTTTTGCACCCCAGCAGGTATGGGCCTCTTCATTCGTGATTGGCTTTATCCTGATGTTTTTTACCGCCATTCAGGGTATCGGGGCACACTTTCTCGGGGCCGATCTTGAGTTCATGAGCAAGTTTCCAGACCTGGTGAACAATGTCATGGGTACCGGCCTGGGTGGCATCGACCTGATGCAGTCCGAAGGCAAGGGCGACATGCTGGTCCCCCAACTGGTCTATCTCATGTCGGAGACCGCCCCCTGGCTGGTAGGCCTGCTCTCCGTCTGCGCCCTGGCGGCCATGCAGTCGACCGGATCGGCCTATATGTCCACCGCCGGAGGCATGCTGACCCGTGACCTGTTAAAACGATTCGTCATACCCAACGCATCCCATGCACAGCAAAAAATGTACGGCCGACTCGGTGTCATTCTGATCGTACTGGCCGCACTGGTCGTCGCCTCTACATCCAGCGATGCACTGGTATTGCTGGGTGGCCTCGCTGTAGCCTACGGTTTCCAGATGTGGCCAGCCCTGATTGCGGTCTGCTGGTGGCCCTATCTGACCCGGCAGGGCATCACTATAGGCCTCATAGCCGGCCTGATCGCCGTCACCCTGACCGAAAGCGTGGGTGCGCAGTTCATGCCGTGGGGACGCTGGCCCATGACCCTGCACTCGGCCTTTTGGGGCATCCTATTCAATCTCTCGCTTGCGCTGATTATCTCAGCCATGACACAGAAGGATAATGAGCGTGAGCATCGCATGATTTTCCATAATTTCCTTCGCGATCATGCCTCGCTCTCGGCCGAAAAACGAGGACTGGTCCCCGTCGCCTGGATCGCCACCCTTATCTGGTTCTTCTTTGGAATCGGCCCTGGTGCAGTCATTGGCAACTGGATTTTTGGTGATCCCACCAATGCCGCCACCTGGACCTTTGGCATGCCCTCGATCTGGGCCTGGCAACTACTCTGGTGGTTACTCGGTGTGGGAATGATGTGGTTCCTGGCCTACAAGATGGAACTGTCCACCATACCGCATAAAGAGGTGGTGGCCCTGCATGAAGACATCGGTGACATACAACTGGACCTGGACAAACCCGGTTGATGGGTAACCGCGTCGGGGCATCAAAGCCGCGACAGAGTGCCCTGCACTCTTTAGTAAAGAACAGATTTAGGAACAAACGCGAGTAGTGGATCAGATCATGAGCTTATCATTCTACCTCTGGTTCATTCTGTTAGCTGCGATGCTGTTCATTCCCGTCAGCAACCTGATCTGGGTGGTCAGTGTCAGGCGGTTACAGCGCAAACTGGGAACAACGCTTGATAGCAAAGCGGTACACGGGCAAAAGGTACGGGCACGCTTTATAAGCCTGTTTCTTGTCGCCCTCTTCTCATGGTTTTTCAACCTCTGGCTGAGCAGTGCGAACCATGGATGAAACCGGCTACCGCCGACTGGTCAGAATCGCCATTGCACTGACCCTGGCCTGGGTTGCCTGGACACTGTATGACTCGGAAAGCGGCTCATCCAAGCCAGGCGCCCATGACCTTGCAGCAGCCGGGCGCTACCTGGAAGACGGTAAGTTTAATAACGCGCTCGCCGCTTTTAGTGAAGTCTATGAGCAGGATCAGGAGAATATTGGCGCATTGCGGGGAATAGCCCAGTCACATATGCGTCTCGGACTGCAGCAACGCCAGGACGCACAGCGCGTGGGACAGCAGGATGGTACGATCGGGACAGCGACCTTGTATCGCTCATCCAACACGCATCTACTGAAAGCACTCGCTCTGTATGACGAATCCATAGAGCGGGAGAAGCGTAAGGGTATCACTGATGAGAATCGACTGGCCATCGGTGTTGCCCATGCCAATCGGGGCATATTGAAAGATCAGCTAGAGGATTACCAAGGGGCGCTGAACGATTACCAGGCCGCCTTGAAACTGGCACCGGAAGTAGAGGAAGGACCGGGCTTTCTCACCCGTTTCATGCGTAATCAACCGGAGCGTCCGCCCTCTATTGCTGACCGGGCCCGTTACCTGGTAGCTGAGCTCGCCAAACCGCCCGAGCAACGTTTAATGCGGCTACCCGAAGAGGACGCCAAGCAACGTGCCTATCGGCTGGATTGATGATTTGACAGGAAGCGCAACTAGAGCAGCTTTAAAATATCAACAAACAACACACGGGTAAAAAACAACAGTGCAATGGCACCAAACAGTAAATGACCTATATCGTTCTCACCATCCTCATTACGATGGGTTAAAGCATGATAGGCGATTACACCGGTAACCAGCAGAAAGATCCAGTCAATCAATTTTTGCCCCTGACCTTATTATCTTAGTGGCAGAAATAAAGGATCAAAATAACAGTTTTTCAGGCCGTACAACAGCACTCGTAAACGACAGTCATAGCAACGAGAAACAACCTATACCCATGAATGAGACCGGGACAACATTGACAACTGAGCAGCTACTCGCTGCCACTCGTACTTTCAGGGAGGTCCCCATTGAGACCCTGAAAGAACTGGTGGCCTGTGCGAGCAAACGCGTCCTGCCCGGTGGTGTTGCCCTGTTTCGCCCCGGTGAGGCCTATAAAAAAGAGATCTACATACTGCTGGATGGCACCGTTGTGATGCATAGACCCACCGGTCGACAGGACACCGTTCTGCCGGGGGATCTGATTGGCCTGGCCAATTACCTGGATAAAAACGACTACACCACCAAGACCGTAGCGACCAATCAATCGATTATTCTCGCCATACCCGAGGAGCGTTTCAAATCGCTCGAAGAGGCGCGCCCCGAACTCTTCAATGTACTGAATCGGGTCATCGCCACCAAACTGAGAGAACGCAGCCCGGACCGCTCGATCTCCACCGGTGTGCTGGCGCAACCAGTCACCCGACTGATGCGTACACCCGCCGTATCCTGCACAACGGAAACCACACTGCGTGACGCCTTCAACATGATGAAAGCGAGAAAGATTGGCAGTGTGGTAGTCACCGATGAGAACGAACTGCTGAAAGGTATGCTCACCTATGCGGGCATAGCAGAAGCCGTCATGCTGAATGGCG
>JAPHUG010000420.1 GCA_026197195.1 Sedimenticola sp. | reverse complement strand
CTGCTTCAGCTTGTACTCTTGCCACTGCCCATCCTGTAATACATACCAGACCGGGTAGTTGAAAATATTCTCTTTTGGAGCGGTGTGTGAAAAAACCTTGATCCATCCACGCACCCCAAACAGACCTGATACCTGACCCAGAATGGCCCAGTCATTCTCTTTACGCTCTACCGGTACACTCATGTCATACCCCGGCAGTCGATTCGAACACCCGGCAACACCCTACAGGTATCACGGTTAAATCAGGCTGCAGCTTTAGCCGCTTCCTTAACCAGCTGAGCCACACGATCACTCGGCTGTGCGCCCTGGGAAACCCAGTGACTTACACGGGCCTGATCCAAGCGCAAACGCTCTTCACCGCCAGTGGCGATCGGGTTAAAGAAACCCAGACGCTCGATGTATTTACCATCGCGGGGGCTTCTGCTGTCAGCGACTACGATGTGATAGAACGGGCGCTTTTTAGCACCGGTCCGTGAAAGACGAATTGTTACCATGTCCAACCCTTAAGTATAAAAAATCTGCCACGCACAGCCGGCCAACCAAACCGGCCGGAGTGAAACGGGGCATTCTACTCGTTTTAGAAGAAAAGTGAAGTGTTTTTGTTAGTTAAAATCCACAATCACCAGCAATTGAAATACTTCTGAATATCGTGAGAAATCAGAACGGAAATCCCCCACCTGGCGGCATTCCACCCGGCGGCATACCCCCCCCGGGGCCCATTTTCGATTTGATCCCACGCATCATCTTAGCCATGCCGCCGCCTTTCATTTTTTTCATCATCTTCTGCATCTGGGTGAACTGTTTAAGCATTTTGTTCACTTCCTGCACCTGAGTGCCGGAACCCAGGGCAATGCGGCGCTTTCTGGAACCTTTGATGAGATTGGGAAATCGCCTCTCCTGCGGGGTCATGGAGTTAATAATAGCGATGGTCCGGACCAACTCCTTGTCATTGACCTGATTCTTGACGTGATCAGGAATCTTGCCCATACCGGGGAGCTTGTCCATGAGTGAGTTCAGCCCCCCCATGTTGGACATCTGCTCCATCTGATCCCTGAAATCCTCCAGATCAAAGCCCTGCCCCTTGTGCAGTTTTTTGGCGAGTTTTTCCGCCTTGTTCTGATCAACCTTGCCTTGCACCTCTTCCACAAGGGAGAGGACATCGCCCATCCCCAGGATACGGGAGGCCATACGCTCGGGATGAAACGGCTCAAGTGCGGTGGTCTTCTCACCGACACCAAGGAACTTGATGGGTTTGCCTGTAATCTGACGGATAGAGAGGGCCGCACCCCCACGTGCATCACCATCCGTCTTGGTGAGAATCACGCCCGTCAGTGGCAGCGCATCATCAAAGGCTTTAGCCGTGTTGGCCGCATCCTGACCTGTCATGCTGTCCACAACAAACAATGTCTCAACCGGCGTAATGCCCGCATGCAGCTGTTTAATCTCATCCATCAACGCTTCGTCGACATGCAGACGACCAGCGGTATCCACGATCAGCACATCAACGAACTGTCTGCGAGCCTGATCAAGCGCGGCTTTGGCAATGGCCAACGGCTTTTGTAGCGTTGTACTGGGGAAGAACTCGGCCTCCACTTCGGTGGCCAGGGTCTTCAACTGGTCAATCGCGGCGGGGCGATAGATATCACAGCTCACCACCATGACCGATTTCTTCTGGCTCTCTTTGAGCCAGCGCGCCAGTTTGGCCACACTGGTGGTTTTACCAGAACCCTGCAGACCAGCCATAAGGATGACCGCAGGCGGTTGTGCAGCCAGGTTAAGGGCGGCATTCGCCTCACCCATCACACGGATCAGCTCGTCATTGACGATCTTGATCAGCACCTGCCCCGGCGTGAGGCTTCGCATCACCTCTTCGCCCAGCGCCTTGCTCTTTACCTGATCGACAAAGTCTCTCACCACCGGAAGCGCCACATCGGCTTCCAGCAGTGCCATACGGATCTCCCGCATGGTCTCCTTGATATTTTCCTCGGTCAGCCGACCCTGCCCCCGCAGTTTATCGAGGACGCCACCTAATCGGTCTGTCAGATTGTCAAACATGCCTAAACTAAACCTCT
>JAPHUG010000006.1 GCA_026197195.1 Sedimenticola sp. | reverse complement strand
CGGATGAGGGCTACCATGTAGAGTATGCTGGAAACGGCTACGACATCAGCACCGAATGGACCCTGGGTCAGCCCCTGCTGCACTGTGAGATTAATGGCAAAAAGGCCTGTTTCCAGGTTGAGCGTACCGGCCTCTGGTTACGCCTGTTCCATCGCGGTAACCAGGTTGATGCCTTGGTGCTTAATCCCAGGGCGGCCGAGTTGCATGCCCTGATGCCTGAGAAAGAGGAGCCGGATCTCTCCAAGTTCCTGCTGTCACCCATGCCGGGACTTCTGGTCAAGGTCTCTGTTGAGGCAGGCCAGGAAGTGAAGGCGGGTGAGGAGCTGGCGGTGGTCGAGGCGATGAAGATGGAGAATGTACTGCGCGCCAGTCAGGATGGCGTGGTAGCCAGCGTCAAGGCCGTAGCGGGTGACAGCCTGAAAGTGGATCAGGTCATTATCGAGTTTGAGTGATCACGGATGACGTTTGATCTGGAAACCCTTGCCCGCGACATACTCGCGGGCAAGCGGAGGGCCTTATCGCGGGCGATCACCCTGGTGGAATCCACCCGTGCGGATCATCGTGAACAGGCCATCGCGCTGCTGGAACGGCTGACCCCCCACTCGGGTCGTTCAATCCGCATTGGTATCACCGGCGTACCAGGGGCCGGCAAGTCCACCTTCATCGAGGCGGCCGGGCTGCATATTCTGGATCAGGGACATAAATTAGCGGTTCTGGCGGTAGATCCCTCCTCGGCCCTGAGTGGCGGTTCCATTCTGGGTGATAAGACCCGTATGGAAGAGTTGTCTCGTCGCCGCGAGGCGTTTATACGCCCTTCGCCTGCGGGTAAAACCTTGGGCGGTGTCACTCGGCGTACTCGTGAAACGATGTTGCTGTGTGAGGCGGCGGGCTTTGATGTGGTGATTGTTGAAACCGTCGGGGTTGGACAGTCTGAGACCGCTGTCGCGGATATGACCGATATGTTCCTCCTGTTGTTGCTGCCTGGCGGCGGGGATGACCTGCAGGGAATCAAGCGCGGCATTATGGAGCTGGCGGATCTGGTGCTGGTGAACAAGGCGGATGGTGATCTGTCTGCCACTGCCAACCATTCTGCCAGTGACTATATCCACGCGCTGAGGCTACTTCACCCGCGCACTCGTAACTGGCAGGTACCGGTAAAAACCTGCTCTGCCCTGGAACACAGGGGGATTACCGAGGCATGGGATGTGGTGGGCCGCTATCGGGAAACCCTGACGGCCAGCGGCGAGCTGGAACAGCGCAGAGCCCAGCAGGCGAAGAGTTGGATGTGGACTGAGACGGCTGAAAGCCTGCTGGCCGCCCTGCGGTCTGATCAGCAGGTGGCCCGCTTGATTCCACAGTTGGAGCAGGCCGTAACCGCCGGATTAATGCCGCCCACGCTGGCGGCGGCGGAGTTGCTGGAAGCGTTCCTGCAGCGCAGTAGCACCAAGCTGGATTAATAGTTATCGATCACATGCTGTGGCCTGTTAGCTTCGGCAGTCATGATCGAAATGAGGTCGTTAAAATGATTGGAAAGTTAAACCATGTGGCGATTGTGGTGCCGGATCTGGATGCCGGTACAGCGGTCTATCGTGATACGTTGGGGGCCCAGGTCTCTGCACCACTGGAATTACCGGAGCACGGTGTAGTAACAGTTTTTGTTGAGTTGCCCAATACCAAGATTGAGCTGCTCTACCCGCTGGGTGAAAACTCTCCCATCGCTAAATATCTGGAAAAAAATCCCGGCGGTGGTGTGCATCATGTCTGTTATGAGGTGGAGGATATCAATGCGGCGGCGGCCAAAATGGAGGCGGCGGGTGCCCGTGTACTGGGTGATATCAAGATCGGTGCCCATAACAAACCGGTGCTGTTTCTCCATCCAAAAGATTTTTGCGGTACGCTGGTGGAGCTCGAACAGGCCTGAGCCTTTTGAGTTGTCATCCGATTTAATGTAGTTGATACTTGTGCCGGTTTTTATCCACTGTTTTCATTAGGTTATGCTTATGTCGTCAATTGACCAGCTTTTCGATTACAACGCCGACTGGGCCGCGCGTATCAAGGCGGAAGACCCCGATTTTTTCGATAAACTTTCCAAACAACAATCCCCTGAATACCTGTGGATTGGCTGCTCTGACAGCCGGGTCCCGGCCAACCAGATCACGGGGCTGTTGCCTGGCGAGATTTTTGTTCACCGTAACGTGGCGAACATGGTGGTTCATACCGACCTGAACT
>JAPHUG010000485.1 GCA_026197195.1 Sedimenticola sp. | reverse complement strand
TGCATCTTGCGCTTGGACGGCGTGCCCGGCTGCGGCAGGTGGCTTTCATTCGGGAGCTGGTGACCGATATGCCCCATGTGGTAGTCATGGGGGATCTCAATTTTGGTTGTGATTCTCAGGAGATGCGGCTGTTAACCAGCGGGGGCGTACTCTGGCAGCCTTCCTGCCAGATGAACACGTTCCCCAGTTGGCGGCCGATTCGCAAGCTTGACCATATCCTGGTGTCCGGTTCGCTTGATGTGGAGAATGCCAAGGTGGTCGAGTATCCGCTTTCGGATCATCTGCCTATCGGTATTGATGTCTTGCTTCCGGTTGGCATGCGCTTGGCTGCGTAGACAATATGGGTGATGCCGATACATCCATAACGCCTGACTGGAAGTCTCGCTACCTCGAATTAGTCCGGAATCAATCCCTAGAATCTGAGTCTGCCTTCGAGACAGAAAAGCTGCTCTGTCGGATTATCATCCGCCTTACCCTCGCCACGGCAGGGCTTGATCCCGCCCTTGACCCCCATCTCATTTCCCTACGCAATGCGGTTAGAAAGGGGGTGCAGTCTGAAATGAAAGAGCGCCTCTCTGCTATTTCGGAGGCGTTGATACGTGCGCAGGACGAGCCGCAGCCCAGTGAACTGGTCGAGAGCGGCTTGCTTGCTCGGCTGATACAACGGTCCGGTTTGAGTGGGCGAAACAGTAACAAGTTACGCAAGCTCGGGGACCAACTGATCGCAGAGGGGGACCGTGCCTCCGATGAGCTGATAGATCGTTTTTTGAACCTTCTTACCTATTCGGAACCCGGTGCCGCTTCCGGGGGGCTACTGAGTCGTTTTTTCTCAAACCACGCCAAGGCACATCGGGATGATGAGAACCAGGATGTCACTCCGGATCAGCGTCTGCTGAACCTGTTGAAAAGCCTGGATTGGCCGAGTCAACTTCGTCAGGACATCAAACGTTTGGAGCTGGAGTTGTCAGCCCGCAAGGATACTGATGCCTGGGTGGATGTGATGACCGCTCTGGTTACCCTGCTCTCAAACTCCCTGGGTGACGTGCAGTCTGAGATTCGTGATACCCGCGGTTTTCTTGAGGAGTTGACCCACAGGTTGGTTGAGATCGACAAGCATGTCAGCAGCAACAAGGCGTTACGAGAGCAGTCCAGGGTGGATGGCAAGGTGCTGGATCAGGTGGTGAAGCATCAGGTGGGTGGTATGCGTGAAAATATGAATGCCGCCGACAGCTTGACCCAGCTACGGTTGGAGATAGGCAAACGTCTGGATGCCATTGAATCCCATGTGGGTACCTTCATGGAAAATGAGGAAAAGCGGCACCATGAGGCGGTCAGTCTTGAAGAGCATCTGCGACAACGGCTGAATGAAGTGCAAAATGAGAGCCGTGAATTGCGTAGCAAGATGATCGAAGCGCATCGACAGGCGGCGACAGATACCGTCACAGGATTGCCCAACCGACTGGCTTATGAAGAGCGGTTGGAGCAGGAGTTTGCTCGCTGGAAACGCTTTGGTGAGCCGCTGACACTGCTGGTTTGGGATATAGACGATTTCAAATTCATTAATGATCGTTTCGGGCATAATGCCGGTGATAAGGCGTTAAGGATAATCGGGCAAAACCTGAATCTGGGGCTGCGCGAGACGGACTTTGTTGCCCGCTTTGGTGGGGAAGAGTTTGTCATGCTGCTGGTTGGCTCCTCTCCAGAAGATTCGCTGGAGTTGGCGAATAACATCCGCAAAGAGGTTCAGGAGAGTGGTATTCACTCGCTGGGCAATCGGGTTGAGGTGACGATCTCCTGTGGGCTTAGCTGTTTTAAAGAGGGCGATTCAACCGCTGACGTTTTTGCACGGGCGGATAAAGCGCTGTATGAGGCGAAGACATCCGGTAAGAACCGGGTGATTGTCAAGTAACGCTCCGTTGGCCCGGGCTGGTGAGGTCAACGCCTGTTGATGGGTGTCAGCTGAAGCGGCTCCTGGATATAGCAGTAATCCCATGGCTCTCCCTCCCCTTCAAGGCAGCGCATCAGGCCCCCTACGGGCACCGCTTCACCAGGAAAAACCTGTGAGATGGTTAGAAACTGCCGACCTACACCGGCCAGTTGACGCCAGTTTAATCGTTCCACATCAATAAGTTTTGAGCACTCGGGACACTCGATTGGATTGTTTTCCTGTCTTTCCAATGCCGATCGCCATTCCTTTAGCACATTGCGACAGAGCGGGCAGCGAGGTGGTCGGCTGTTGCCGCCGGTGAATAACCGGGGTGACTGATAGGGGCCCCAAAAACGCAGGATGCAGGGCTCTTTGTCATCTGTGCCTTTTTCCAATGGAATGGCGGGGGAGCAGCCCATAAAGGTAATCAGTTGAAGAAAGTGAGCGCCGGTGTAAAACCGGTCTGAATGGCCGCTAACAGGCGATCCGATAAGCTGGATTTCTGTCAGCCGGGTGATCAGTTCCGGGGTGTTAACAGGGGACTCAATGGCGGTAGGGAAGAGGGCTAAATATCCAGGGTTCATGGTGTGATGAGGTATTGATGGGTGTTATGTCGCCTATCATAACGCAATGCTTGCAGGGTATTCGGCGTTTTTTAATGTTATGTGATAACATAACATTTCTTTTGCCCTGGATAAGCCCTGTTACAAATGAATGACCTGATCCGCTCTCTCTTGATAATGGTGTTCGCACTCAGTTTCAGTCTGCCAGCCGTTTCTGCCCCTCTTGCGGTTACCGTGACGATCCTGCCGCAAAAGTACTTTGTGGAGCAGATCGGTGGAGAGCATGTGACGGTGTCGGTTCTGGTGGGACCGGGACAGAGCCCAGAGACTTTCGAACCGCTCCCCAAACAGATGGCGGCCCTGTCGAATGCGACGCTGTTTTATCGCATCGGTGTGCCGTTTGAAGAGGTCTGGATTGATAGCCTCAAGAAGGCGCATCCGAAGCTGGCCTTTCTGGATGCTCGGGAAGGGGTGGTGTTGCGTGAAATGGAACCAGCCGGAGGTCATCACCACGACTATGATCACCAGCATGCCCATGGGGCGGCCGATCCGCATATCTGGCTCAATCCAGCCAATGTACAGATCATGGTTGACCGGCTACGTGACCAGCTGACGGCTATAGACCCGGCTCATGCGGCGGCATTTGAAGAGAACCACGCCCGTTTTAGTGCGGCGCTGACAGCCCTGCAGCAGAGGTTAAAAACCCAGCTTGCCCCTTTTAAAGGGCAGAGCTTCATGGTCTTTCACCCCTCCTGGGGATACTTTGCCGATGCGTTCCAACTGCGCCAAATGCCAATAGAGACGGAAGGCAAAGAGCCGGGAGCGAAAACCTTGAAGCGCTTGATTGGGCAGGCCCGGCAGGAGGGTATCAAGGTCATTTTTGTTCAACAGCAGTTTTCAACCGGGCAGGCCGGGTCCCTTGCCCGTGCCATTGATGGCCGATTGGTGACGTTGGATCCACTGGCGGAGTCCTATCTGGAGAACTTACAGGCCGTTGCCGATGCGATCCAGGGCGCCTATCAATGAGCAGTGTGGTCTCAGTAAACGATGTCACTTTCTCCTACAGTGGCCCGAAGGTGCTGGACCGCGTCAGTCTGGAGATTCAGGAGCGTGAATTCTTAGGATTGGTAGGCCCCAATGCCGGTGGCAAGAGTACCTTGCTGAAGATGATGTTGGGTCTGCTTAAGCCGCTGGCAGGCGAGGTACGTGTACTTGGTAGACGGCCAGAGCAAAGCTGCAGGCAGGTGGGGTATGTGCCTCAATACCCGCTGTTCAACCGTGAGTTTCCCATCTCGGTGGAACAGACGGTGTTGATGGGGCGCTTGGGTACGGCAGGTCTGTTTGGCGGCTATTCAGGGCGTGACCGGGCGATTGCCCGGCAAGCCATGATTGAGACGGAAACCCATGAGCTGGCGGGTCGCCAGCTCTGTACCCTGTCAGGAGGACAGCTGCAGCGGGTGCTGATGGCCAGAGCGCTTGCTTGTGAGCCGCAAATTTTGATGCTGGATGAACCGACGGCCAACATTGATATGCGGGTTGAGACAGAGATCTTTGATCTGCTGAAAAAGCTGAACAGTCGAATGACCATTATTGTGGTCTCCCATGATGTGGGGTTTATCTCCGGCTATGTGGGGCGCGTGGCCTGCCTGAATCAGACATTGGTCTGTCATCCCACGGCGGCTATTGATGGCGATACGATTCGGGGGCTTTACGAGGCCGATGTAAAAATGGTGGAGCATCACCACCACTGAGTGGAGAGGGAACAATGCATGGAATTCTTTAGTGCGCTTGCGGATCACGCCTTCCTCCAATACGCCCTGGTCGGTGGACTGCTGGCGAGCATCGGTTGTGGTGTGATCGGTAGTTATGTGGTGGTCAAACGCATTGGCTTTCTAGCGGGTGGTATATCCCACAGTGTATTGGGCGGTATGGGTATCGCCTTCTTCTTCGGGCTTAGTCCGCTGGGTGGTGCGCTGGTGGCAGCCATTGCGTCGGCACTGCTGATAGGATGGGTTCGGCTGACCTGGCGTGAACAGGAAGATACCCTGATTGGAACCCTGTGGGCTGTGGGTATGGCCATCGGTATTCTGTTTATTGCCAAGACGCCTGGCTACAGTGTGAATCTTCTGAGCTATCTGTTTGGCAATATTCTGATGATCAACCCGGACGCCATCTGGATGATGGTTGGAATGGATCTGGTCATTCTGTTGACCGTTTTATTCTGTTATCAACAGTTTCTGGCGGTGTCGTTTGATGAGGAGTTTGCCCGCCTGCGTGGGGTGCCTGTCACCTTTTTCTATCTGCTGCTGCTCTGCATGGTGGCGGTGACCGTCGTGTTGTTGATTCAGGTGGTGGGACTGATCTTAGTGATAGCACTGCTGACCTTGCCTGCTGCCATTGCGTCACACTATGTACACAGTATGGGGAAGATGATGCTGTTGGCTACACTGCTGGGTATGACCTTCACCCTGGTTGGGCTGGCGCTCTCCTATGGTCCAGATCTGCCCGCTGGGGCGACCATCATTCTGGTGGCCGGTGTGACCTATATATTCTCCCTGTTTGCGACCACACTGCAAAAGCGTAAAGTGATGCGTAGACAACTTCAGCAGGCCATGAAATGAAGCCGAATCATTGCCAGCAAAACTGCCATAACGCCCTGCGCGTTGCCGATCAGCTGTGCCAGGGGCGGGGTGTCAGGCTGACGCCACAGCGCCGTCAGGTGCTGGCCATTTTGTGCGACCATCACAAGCCGATGGGGGCCTATGATATTCTTGATCTGCTAAAGGATGAGGTCGCCACGGCCAAGCCGCCAACCGTCTATCGGGCGCTGGAGTTTCT
>JAPHUG010000317.1 GCA_026197195.1 Sedimenticola sp. | reverse complement strand
TTGATGTGTCTGGCAAGGCAGTTTCTCAGTTGATGTTTACGCAGCTGCAGGTCCACTCCAGCAGTCGGGATATTGCCGATATTTCACTGGACGGCAAAGAGCACTACGACTGGGTTCAGCAAAAACCACGGCAAGCGGTGACGAGTTCCAATTCATCGCCCTGGTTATTCAGTGACCTGCCGAAAGGATTTGAAATAACGCTGCATTCGAAAAGAAAGGCCGATCAGAGTGAGGGAAGCATTGATCATTTTGTCTTATCTGATGGGCTGGCTTCACTATCGGTCTATGTCGAAGAGGCACTGGATGATGGGTTGCGCGGCAGTTCTGCCATGGGAACGATCAATGCCTACGGTAGCGAAACAGGTGGTTTTAGTGTCACTGCAGTAGGTGAGGTCCCGGCTGTTACGGTAGAGCGTATAGCCCGATCCATAAAAATAACTGAATAAAAGGCCAATGATAGAAGAGCGTGCCATCGTTACAGCCACCCGTGGAGCGTTTGCGCAGGTAGAAACGACTCGCCAGACCAGCTGTGGTAGCTGTGAGGCAAAGAGTGCATGTGGCACTTCCGCACTGGCCAAGTTGTTGGGTAACCGGCGCAATCTTGTTGAGGTGCTTAATCCAATAGGGGCCGTGCCTGGTGATCGGGTGATTGTTGGGGTTGATGAGTCGATTCTGACACGTGTCTCATTTCTGTTTTATATCCTCCCGCTATTCACGCTCTTTGGGGGCGCACTGTTGGGTCAGTGGCTGGCCGAAGTAATAAAATTCCAAGATACGGAACCACTCTCAATTCTTTGCGGTCTACTGGGTCTGGCAAGTGGACTTTTCTGGTTGAAGCGATTGGTCAGTCGGAATCGGCGTAGCCGTTCATTTCAGGCCGTTATTCTAAGGCAGGCCGGCACGATCCAGTTTGTTGATGGAATTCACTAGAAACCTCTGTAGCAAATTACAGGAGCAATTCATGAAAGCTTTGTTGTCTAAAAGCAGCATCACCCGTTATTCGGTTATCCTCATGCTGCTATTGATTACCTCATTGGTTCAGGCGCGGTCGTTGCCTGATTTTACTGAACTTGTAGAGATGCATAGTCCCTCTGTTGTCAATATCAGTACGAAGCAACACAAGACGACAACACGCAATAAGTTTAACAGAGAGTTTCAGATGCCGGACCTTCCGGAAGGGAGTCCGTTTAACGAGTTTTTCCGTCACTTTTTTGGTGAAGGAGGGGTGCCGGGGCCTCAGCAGGAGCCACGTGAGTTTGATGCCCGTTCATTGGGATCCGGTTTTATTATTTCGGAAGATGGTTACATCATGACCAACTTTCATGTTGTTAACGAAGCCGATGAGATTCTGGTTCGATTGAGTGACCGTCGTGAGTATGTGGCAAAGATCATCGGTAGTGATAAAACCAGTGATGTGGCCCTGCTCAAAATCGATGCAAAGGGTTTGCCTACAGCCAAGATTGGTGACACCACTAAGCTCAAGGTAGGGGAGTGGGTGCTGGCTATCGGTTCGCCATTTGGTTTCGATCATTCAGTTACCGCCGGTATCGTCAGTGCAAAAGGACGTAGTCTGCCAAATGAAAACTATGTGCCCTTTATTCAGACCGATGTTGCCATCAACCCGGGTAATTCCGGTGGTCCACTGTTTAATCTGGAGGGAGAGGTCGTTGGGATAAACTCCCAAATCTACAGCCGAACAGGGGGCTTTATGGGCCTCTCTTTTGCTATTCCCATTGATCTGGCTATGAATGTGGCGGATCAGCTGAGAAATAGTGGCCATGTCAAGCGTGGATGGTTGGGAGTGATGATTCAGGATGTCACCCGTGAACTGGCTGAGTCGTTTGGCATGAAACACCCCTATGGTGCGTTAGTGGCCAGGGTAATGCCCGATAGTCCTTCAGAAAAAGCCGGTATAGAAGCAGGTGATGTGATCCTCAAGTATAACGGTACCAAGCTGGATAGTTCATCCATGCTGCAACATTTGGTGGGTGCCAGCCGTATCGATAAACCTGCCGAGTTGGAAATTTTACGCAACGGTGATCGGAAAACGGTCTTTGTAAACATTGGGGAACTGAAGTGTGATCTGGCTAGTGAAGATAGTCGCTCACAGCTAAAGCAGAATGCGGCCTTGCTTGGCATCAATGTGGTTGAGCTGAATGATGATATCAGGGAGCAGCACAAGCTGGAGGGCGTCAAAGGTGTCTTTGTTGAGTCCGTCATCCCCGGGGCTGCAAAGCGTGCGGGTATTGAGCCGGGTGATGTTATTCAGATGATAAATCGGGTTCGGGTCAACAATCTCAATGATTTTATGAAGGCGGTAAAGGGCTTGCCCAAGGGGGGCAATATTGCCGTGTTAATCCATCGTGCGAATGGTAGTCGGTTTATCGCCTTGCAAGTACCCAAAGAGTAAGGTTGTTGAGCCAGACGTTAACATTCTACTACCGTGATGGGTGCCACCTCTGTGAAGACATGTGGCACCATCTGCGGGAGATACAGGAGCAACGCTCATTCGAGGTGGAGTTCATGAATATCGACAGTGACCCGGGTCTGCAAAGTCGTTTTGGTACGCTGATTCCGGTGCTTGCGGCAGGGGAACGGGTTATCTGTAACTACTATCTGGACCCGATCGCACTGGAACAATACCTGGATAGGCCGACGGCCTGACGGATGAGGCTATTTGAGTAACGTCTTTTCTGGGGTATCATGTAGCCTTGGTGAGAGTAGAAGCACCCGTTTGATCTATAGCGGAACTTTTAATGATAAAAGTTCCGTTTTTTTAGTTACTTAGAAGATATTATTAAAGTCATATCTCTAGTAACTCATTTCAAGGCTCATTGCGTAGTAATCATTTCATGACAGATCTTCAGCATATCCGTAATTTTTCCATTATTGCCCACATTGACCACGGCAAATCCACTATAGCGGATCGCTTTATCCATCTCTGCGGGGGGCTCACTGATCGTGAAATGGCCGAGCAAGTGCTCGATTCAATGGATATCGAGCGAGAACGTGGGATAACCATCAAGGCCCAGAGTGTCACGCTTAATTACACGGCCCCGGATGGGGAGACCTACCAGCTCAACTTCATCGACACCCCCGGTCATGTTGACTTCTCTTACGAGGTTTCCCGCTCTCTGGCGGCCTGTGAGGGCGCCCTGCTTGTGGTGGATGCCGCACAGGGGGTCGAAGCCCAAAGTGTCGCCAACTGCTATACGGCGATTGAACAAGGGCTTGAGGTCTTGCCGGTGTTGAACAAGATCGACCTCCCGGCAGCAGAGCCGGAGCGTGTGATTACCGAGATAGAGGAGATCATCGGTCTTGAGGCGCATGACTCGATACGTGTAAGCGCCAAAACCGGGGTCGGTATCCCCGAGCTTCTGGCACAGCTGGTGCAGTTTGTCCCCCCTCCGGTGGGTGATGAAACAAAACCACTACAGGCGTTGATTATCGACTCCTGGTTTGACTCCTATGTCGGGGTAATCTCCCTGATTCGCGTGATGAATGGTCGAATCAAACCTAAGGACAAGATGCTGATCATGTCCACTGGTCGATCATTTCAGGTGGAAAAAGTAGGTGTCTTTACCCCCAAGCGTGAAAATCGCGGCAGTCTGGGGCCGGGTGAAGTAGGCTTTGTCATCGCCGGCATCAAGGAGATTAACGGTGCCCCTGTGGGTGATACCTTGACCTTGGCAGATAATAAAGCGGACAAGCCCCTGCCTGGATTTGCAGAGATGCGTCCACGGGTCTTCTCAGGACTCTATCCTGTCAGCTCCGATGATTATGAAAATTTCCGGGATGCGTTACAGAAGTTAAAACTGAATGATGCGGCACTTCATTATGAGCCGGAGACCTCACAAGCACTCGGATTTGGTTTCCGCTGCGGGTTTCTCGGAATGCTGCATATGGAGATCGTACAGGAGCGTCTAGAGCGGGAATATGACCTCGACCTGATCACCACGGCACCCACCGTCATCTATGAAGTGGCAAAAACGGATGGCTCCATTGTAATGGTGGATAATCCGGCCAATCTTCCTGCGCCGAATCTGATTGATGAGATTCGTGAGCCGATTATTGAGGCACACATACTGGTGCCGCAAGCCCATCTGGGCAATGTAATTACCCTCTGTATAGAGAAACGGGGTGTTCAGAAAAACCTCCAGTATCTTGGTGGCCAGGTGCAGGTGACCTATGAGCTGCCAATGAATGAGGTGGTATTGGACTTTTTTGATCGGTTAAAGTCGGTGAGTCGTGGATATGCCTCATTTGAATATGAGTTCAAGCGTTTCCAGGTGGCCAATCTGGTCAAGCTGGATATCTTGATTAACGGTGAGCACGTTGATGCGCTTTCACTCATTGTACACAGAGACAATTGTGAGGGCCGTGGGCGTGATATTACGGCCAAGATGAAAGAGCTGATACCTCGGCAGATGTTCGAAGTGGCTATTCAGGCGGCTATTGGCAGTAAAATTATTGCCCGAACAACGGTAAAGGCACTGCGGAAAAATGTTATCGCAAAGTGTTATGGTGGGGATATAACCCGTAAACGAAAACTGCTCGAAAAACAGAAGGCCGGTAAAAAACGAATGAAACAGGTAGGGCGGGTGGAAATTCCTCAGGATGCTTTCCTCGCCGTGTTACGGGTCGGTAAAGATAATTAAGAGATAACGATGGATACTAACCGCTACCAAAAGGTAGCCTGGTATTTGGTTGGAATAGCCTATGAATTTTGATTTCCCACTTTTTCTTGTCAT
>JAPHUG010000050.1 GCA_026197195.1 Sedimenticola sp. | reverse complement strand
TTTAAAGAGGTGGTCGACAAGGTGGTGATTGATCTGTACCAGGCTCACTTCTGGGATATCACCGCAGTCGCCGCCCTTGACAAGGTCGTGCTGAAATTCCGTAGGGAAGGCACCGAGGTGGAACTGATCGGACTGAATGAAGCCAGTGCCACCGTAGTCGATCGTTTTGCCGTGCACGACAATCCTGCGGCCGTTGAAAAACTGATGGGTCACTGACAGAGGAGCAAACACCATGACCAATGTAATTGCCTGTATTGATGGCACCGATGTCTCACCTGCTGTCTGTGACTACGCCGTTTGGGCCAGCTTAAAACTTGAAGCCCCACTTGAGTTCCTGCATGTGCTGGATAAAGCAGAGTTCCCGACGGACAGCAATCTGAGTGGCAACATCGGCCTGGGTAGCCGGGAGGCGTTACTTCAAGAGCTGGCCGAGCTGGATGAAAAGCGCGGAAAACTGGCCCTGGAACAAGGCAAGCTGATGTTGGATGCAGCCAAGAAACGTGCAGTAGAGCAAGGGATAAAGTCACCCACCAGCCTGCAACGTCACGGCAGCCTACTGGAAACCCTGGCCGAGATGGAAGACAAAATCCGCTTGTTGGTGCTGGGTAAGCATGAGGATCATCTGGGGGAACATATCGGCAGTCGCATCGAAAGCGTTGTGCGTACTATGCATCGCCCTATTTTGATTACCACGCCAGATTATCGTGAACCCAAATCAGTCATGATTGCCTTTGACGGCAGCCCAACAACCCGCAAAGGGGTTGAGCTGATCGCCACCAGCCCGCTGTTTCGAGGTCTACCGTGTCATCTGCTGATGATAGGCGGAGAGAATAGTGTCAATAGAGAGCAGTTAAGCTGGGCCAAAAGTCTACTTGATGAAGCGGGATTTGAGACCCATCCGTCACTGATGAGTGGCGAGGTGGAAAAGGTGATCTGTGACTACCGCACAGCCAACAATATCGACATGCTGATTATGGGAGCTTATGGGCATTCGGTGATCAGGCGATTCCTGGTAGGCAGTACCACCACCAGCGTCATACGCAATGCCTCGGTACCGGTACTGCTGCTACGTTAACAGTCTCAAACAGAAACCTGCCGTTTACTGAAAATAGGTGCGCGTAATCGCCTGGTTGATTTGCGCCAGCCCCAGCTGCAACTCATCTATAAACTGGTGCAGCTCATCCTGTTGCAGGATAGCCTGGTCTGCGCGTAGCACCTTCTTACCCACCTCATTCAGCTCGGTAATCGCCTCTTCACTGCGCGGCAGATCCAACAGGCAACTCTTCACCTCCAACAGATTGTGAAAGAAAGAGCGTGGAAACTCCTTATCCTTGAGCAGAAACTTAAGGACATCTTTTCTACGAACCCGAACCTGAATGGTACGGCGATACATCTGATAAGCGGTTAATGATTTCAGTACACTCATCCACTGAATATTGTCGTAGGGCGTGAGCCCTTCATGCTCCTCCAAAAGATTGGCAGAACGGACATCAATGATCCGGGTGGTCATTTCGGCCCGCTCAAGATTACGCCCCATGCGGAGAAAGTCATACCCGATATCGTGCAGCATGGTTCCCGCAAGCAGTCCCGTAATCGTCTGAGCACCCAAAATAACCCGCTTTAGATAGTCGTATCGCCCCTTCTTGGTATAACCACTGGCCGCATTACTCTTGGCCATCAGGTAGAGATCATTGACCTGCTCCCAAGCTTCTCTTGGAATAATATCGCGTATGGTGCGGGCATTTTCCCGGGCCTGCTTGAGCGAATAAAGAATAGAACTGGGACTCTGGGGGTCCGCAATCAAAAACTTGAGTACCGATCGCTCGTTGTAATCCTGATTCGACTCCAGGTAGTACGCTTCCGTACCAAGGATTTCAATAATCGGCTGCCATCCCGGCTGCAACCCCTTGGGTAGATCCAGCAGCAGGTTGGTGTTCACCATGATCAAACGCGCGGTGTTTTCAGCACGTTCAATGTAACGTGCCATCCAGTAGATATTTTCAGCGACTCGTGACAGCATCTCAAACCCCCTCGTCGTCGACAATCCATGTATCTTTACTGCCACCACCCTGAGAAGAGTTCACTACAATGGAACCCTTCCGCAAAGCAACACGAGTGAGACCACCGGTTGTGACATAGACATCATTGGGCGAACTGAGGATAAACGGTCGTAAATCCAGATGCCGTGGCTCTGCACGGTTATTTACAAGTGTGGGCGCTGTCGATAACGTCAACATGGGTTGCGCAATGTAATTTCGCGCATCCTTTTTTATCAGTTTTTTAAACTGCTCCCGCTCTTTTACAGTGGCATGCGGACCAATCAGCATGCCATAACCACCTGACTCATTCGCTGGCTTCACAACCAGCTCGGCAATATGTTCCAACACATAAGCCTTGTCTTCTTTGTCTACGCATTTATAGGTAGGCACATTACCGATGAGAGGCTCTTCATTCAGGTAGTAGCGTATAAACTCGGGCACAAAGGCATAGACCACCTTATCATCCGCAACACCGGCACCCGGCGCGTTGGCAAGACCAACATTACCCGCCTTCCATGCTCGTATCAGACCCGGTACACCCAGGTAGGAATCCGGATTAAACGCTTCCGGATCAAGAAACAGATCATCAACACGCCGGTAGATCACATCAACACGAGATAATCCATCGACCGTGCGCATGTAGACGCAATCGTCCTTCTCAACTACCAGGTCACTGCCCTCGACTAACTCGGCACCCATCTGTTGGGCAAGGTAGGCGTGTTCAAAATAGGCCGAGTTATAAATCCCAGGGGTCAACACCACAATTTCTGGCCGTTCAATCTCCCGAGGTGACATGGCCGCCAGCATGTCATACAGCTTGGAGGGGTAATCATCCACAGGCAGGATGTTCTGATTTTCGAACAGATCAGGAAATACCCGTTTCATGACCTGGCGGTTTTCCAACATGTAGGAGACGCCGGAGGGAACACGCAGATTGTCTTCCAGCACGTAGATAACACCATCTTTATCACGCACCAGATCAGATCCGCAGATGTGCGCCCAGATACCGCCTGGAGGATCGATACCCATACACTGCTTACGGAAGTTGACGGAGTTTTCTAACAGACCGGCCGGAAACAGCCCATCCTTGACGATATTCTGCTCATGGTAGATGTCATTGATAAAAGCGTTGAGTGCACGAACGCGCTGTTTAAGCCCCTTCTCCACCTGTAGCCATTCAGACTTTGGGATAATGCGCGGGATGATATCGAAGGGCCAGGCACGATCAATAGAACCCTCTTCCTCAGAGTACACCGTAAAGGTGATACCCATGACACTGATGGCCATCTCTGAGGCGGTTTTATACTCTTCTATTTCCTGGTCAGAAAGGTTGCGCAAATACTGGCAGAGTGCCATTGCTGCTGGCCGTGGTTTACCGGTTACGCGAATCAGTTCGTCGTAGAAACCCTTTACCTTGTAACTGCCCCAGCGAATAGTCATACAGTCCCTATTTTCAGCCTTGAGTGTCTATCACCATACCGGAATTTAGATTGATTCGGCAAGGAAAATTGCATTGGTAAAGGGCTGGTATCTGTTACTATTCGATGCAGAACTGGCATTAGCACCTGGAGTAGAGAATGACCTATTGTCTTGCAATCAGTGTCAATGAAGGCATTGTGTTTGCATCCGATTCACGCAGTAACGCCGGGGTGGATTACATCCGCACCTGCTCTAAAATGCACCGCTTTTTCTGGCCTGATGATCGCATTATTGTGCTTCTTTCCGCAGGCAACCTGGCAACAACCCAGGCGGTGGTCAATGCCATTCAGCGTGATCTTGACAACCCCAAGGCCAAGTTCAATCTACGCAAGGCCAAGCACCTGTTTGATATTGCTGACTACATCGGCGATCTCAGTCAAAAAGAGCAGCATCACCACGGCCCGGCAATTGAGAAAAACGGGGGCAGTGCTGGCGCCAGTTTTATTCTGGGTGGACAGATCAAGGGACATGAGCACGACATCTATCTCATCTATCCTGAAGGAAACTACATCAGCGCCTCCCCTGAAACACCCTATCTCCAGATTGGTGAAAACAAATACGGCAAGCCGATGATCGACCGGGTAATCACCATGGACTCTTCATTGAACAATGCGGCGCGTTGCGCCCTGGTTTCACTGGATTCAACCATGCGCAGTAATATCTCTGTCGGCCCCCCATTTGAGCTGGCCCTGTATGGTGGTGATACGCTGGAAGAGCCTCGGCAGTTGTCACTGAAACTGGCCTCGCCTTACTACAAGTCACTGCAAAAATCGTGGAACGAAGGGCTCAAACGGGCCTTCACCCGGTTACCCAAATTTGACTGGGAGTAAGTGCTTTTGCGTTTAGCTCACCAGCACTTGTCAGTTCTGATCAATTATCATTGAGTGAACAAAAGCCAGCTTCTGGGTAATAGCATCTGTCAACACGAACGGATAAGCGTCGGGTAATCCCATACTTCGATTCATATCGTTAAGTGCCACAGTAAAGTGACTCCATTCATTCACCAGGTCATGAATGGATATAGAGGCCAGGTAGTCAACACTGAACTGTTGCCTGCTTGGCAATCGCGCACTGGCATCCAGCAGATCGAAGCCATAATCATTGGCTGTCTCCATGCTATCAATCATGTGCAGATAGTGCGCCCAGGTTTCGGCCCAGTCCTCCCAGGAGTGGGCACTGGCATAACCGCTGATCCAATTTGTTTGCCAATTGGCCACAGGCCCATTGTCATAATAACCCTGCATGACATCGGCATAGCCTATCCTTTCGTCGCCAAACAGGGAGCGAAACTCCTCGATGCGAGGCGAATGACGCAGCAAGACATCCCAGTAATAGTGCCCTGACTCGTGCCGAAAATGCCCCAACAGGGTTCGGTAGTTTTCATTCATGTGGGCACGGGTCTGCTCGCGGGAGACCGGGTTGGCCTCAGCAATATTGAGGGTAATAATGCCATTTCTATGGCCGGTAAAGACCAAATCCTGTACCGGCAACGCCTGGGCAAATTCAGAATAACCCTGATCCTCCATCAGATGAAAAGCCAAGCCGGATTGAGGATCCTGTTCCCGATTGATTATCGGCAGCTCCAGCCACATCAAACTGTAGAGCAAACGGCGCTTGGCGTTTTCAATAAGTCCCCAGGCCACCAGGTTATCCGGGTTACTCAGATCGGGGATGATTTCCGATAGGCGACAAGAGAAGCAATAGGCATGAGGATCATACTCGGGCACCATCCAGTTGCAGACATGATGCTGTTCATAATTGCGACACTTTCGATAGCGGGAACCGTTCTCAAGTGCCTGCCAATGATGATCACCGAGCGGGGCCAGTGCACTCAGCGTGCGATCATCAGGAAGAAAACCCAGCTCATGCTGACAACTCATGCAACGGGTATTTTCAAAATGCAGACGAACACCACACTGACAGCGGTAGGTTTTCATAGTTGTGTATTACACCGGTTAGGCCTTGCTGTGTAGCTTCAGCTCAGTGAACAATCAGGCTACTGATGGTATTAATACACGCATACCTGTTCAGATGCTATGGCTTTCCACCTCGCGCCAACAGCTCGGCAAACTGAATAGCGGCACAATAGTCACTCTGGGCAACCACCCCCTCAAAGGAGAGACGGGAGGAGGAAGCCGTCGATTCAACGGGGTTATTCTGGCGTACAAAATCGGTGACATTGCTGTTCTGGCTGTCTGGATGGACGCTCGGTTCCGCTGCAACCAGCTCTATTCCTGCATAGCGATCATCCGACAGGAGTTCACTTTCATCGGCATTATGCTGACTGGCCCATTCACTCATGGCGCGTTGTATGAACTGTGCGGCCGCCCCCTGATCCATCTGTTGAAGATAGTTCAGACTTTGCTGCTGCCAGGCATCAGGGCTTAATTTCTTTTCGTCAACACTCCGTTCAGTCTCTTCTGTCGTGACTTCAATACCAAACGGCTGGTTCATCTCAACCAGATAGTGGCTGAATGGCGTGTGACTCCCCTGGTCATGCTGCAGAAGCCTGACCAGGCGTTCTGTGATGGCACGGATACAGCGACTGGCCAGGCAGTCTGGCTTGAATTGCATCACTGGTTGCTGCTTTCTGACCGATTCCGGCACATGGGGATCACGCAGCACATATCCCAGGTAGCCTACGTCCAGTTGCAGATACTGCTCGGTGGCGTGCTTGAATCGTTTAAAGGCACTACGTGCGGTATGTAGATCGGACGCCATGTTCACCAGAATATGAACCGTCCGCTTGAACCCGTAACGCTTGGCCATTTTCAGAAAAGAGAAGGCATCTGTAAGCGAAGTAGGTTCCGGTGTAATGACCAGAATGGCGCAGGAGGCGGCGAGAAAGAAGCTCAACTGGCTATTACCAATACCCGCTGCACAATCCACCAGTATCTGGTCATGATGCTGCTCGATACCTTTCAATCCCGAAATCAGGCGCTTCTGCTGATCCGGGGCCAACTCGATAAACTCGGCAATGCCGCTCGCAGCGGGAACAATCTGCAAATGGTCGGAGACAGGAACCAGAATCTGCTCCAGGCTTTTTTCGCCCGCCAGGCAGTCCTGCAGGGTATGCTCCGGTTTCAGGCCAAACAGAATATTGATATTGGCCAGATTAGTATCGGCGTCGAACAGACAGACCTGCTGATTCATGGCTCCCAGGGCGATGCCGAGATTGGCAGAAAGGGTGCTTTTACCTACCCCGCCCTTCCCGCTGGCGACCACAATCATTTTGTTAACCCTGTCACATTTTGGCGCATTCACTGCGCCATTCTGACCAAAGGTTTGCTCAACAGTAGCTTTTGTCGTTCTCATCTGTCCAATTATTATACAGAATTCCCTTTCATCTCATTGACTTATGGTTGAAAACTGGTGCAGGATGTCATGATATGAATGACGCATCCCATGCCAGCATCGAAAAATTGAACCTGGGCAGGCTTCCCTCTGTCCCTCAGGTACTGCTCAGATTAATCGAAGCATGCCATCAAGTCGATGTCAGTTTTGAAGATTTGGCAGAAATAATTCAGCAGGATGTCGGGCTCACCGCAAAGATCACCTCGGTGGGCAATTCCCCTGCTTATGCACAATGGAATGACAGCAAGGATTTTAACCGGCTGTTGGTTGTTCTGGGTCTGGACAACATCAAGACCATTGCCATCAATGCGGCCGTCCATCAGTTCTTCTCACGGTTTGATGTCAAGACCGGCAGCAGCCTCGGTGGCATCTGGTACCAGTCACTCTGGTGTGCTCATGCCGCCAAATCACTGGCGACACTGACCAGTTACGAGTTTCCTGATGAGGCCTACCTGGCAGGCCTGCTGCACAAACTTGGCCAGCTGGTTTTCCTGAACAATCAGCCGGAAGCCTACAATGACCTGTTATCCAAACGTCACTCTGATCTGATTCTTACCGGATTTGAGAAAGAGCTGTTTGGCGTGGCCTATCATGAGGTCAGTGCATTAATGGTCCAGGAGTGGGACATTGAGTCTTTCCTCAGTGATGCCCTGCTCTATCAGAATGAACCAGCCGAGCGTCTGCTTGAAGCACCCCGACTGGTTCGCCTGACCAACTTCACCCACAAGATGAGTGATCCCAATATTGACAACGAAACCCTCTATGCCGAGGCCGACCTGTTGTTTGGATTGAATTCATCGGTTGTGGAAACACTTCGCAAGGATATCGGCCAACAGGTTGAGAAAGCGGCCGACGGTCTGGGTATCCGCATCGACAAAAACAGTGCCGGTACCATTGATGTCCAGGTGGAAACCGAGTCTGTGCGCCTGGAACTGGCCAAGCGCGTGCGTGAATTCGCCCTGCTGGGTGGTGTAAATCTGGAACCTGGGAGTGAATCAGATCTGCAGGCATTCCTGCAATCTGTTCTGTCTGAACTCAATATCATGTTCGATATGGACAGGAGCATTCTGTTTCTGGCCGACGGTGAGAATAAGCACCTCAGTGGTGTCGCTGCACGTGGGATCAGCAAGACCCGTATTGCCGAATTCAAGATTCCGATTGCAGCGGGACGCAGTCATGTAGCACAGGCCCTCATTGGGGCGTCGATACAGGGTCCGTTTAAACCACTGGATTCAAATCCGGCCTCGTTGGTTGATCAGCAACTCTCCCGGACACTCAACCGCAATAGCATACTCTGTATTCCACTGATTGCCGGCACTCATCGTATTGGCGTCATCGTGGTGGGTTTACGGGAAGCCAACCCTGAAAATTTGCAACAGGTAATGGAGTTTCTGCCCCTCTTCTCTGCAACGGCAGCCCAAAGCATCCATACCAGCCGACAGATTGATCAACAAACAGAAGAGAAACTTGAAAATGCGCGTCAGTGGCATCGACGTGAAGCACGCAGCATCATTCATGAGATCAATAATCCATTAGGCATCATCAATAACTACCTGCATGTTCTCTCAGCAAAGTTCAATGATGATGCGGCCATTGCGGATCACCTGAAAATCATAAAAGAAGAGATCCAGCGCGTCGGCGATATTGCCCTGCGTATGCACGACATCAGTGATCCGCATCATATCGCCTCATTTTCGGTTGATATCAATGAAGTAATCAGTGATTTGACCGAGATTTTCCAGGCGTCCTACTTTAAGACACATAACATTACCGAACATGTAGAACTCGATAAGAAGTTACCGGCCATAATGATCAGCAGGGCCATCCTGAAGCAGGTGATAACCAATCTGGTCAAGAACGCCGTAGAAGCCATGCCTGATGGGGGGGAACTGTGGATGCAGACACGCGACCACATCAACATCGGGGGACGTGAGTTCGTGGAACTCATCATTGCTGACAGTGGCCCAGGTATCCCCCCCGAGATCATGGGTCAGTTGTTTAATCCGTTAGAAAGCACAAAAGGCAGTAGCCATTCTGGTTTAGGATTAACCATAGTCAATAACCTCATTAGTGAGCTGAAAGGGAGCATTAGCTGCAGAGGACGTTCGGGAGGTGGTACAGAATTTCTGATCCACCTGCCTCGTTGCTTAGGTGACGAACAATAGGGGAAAACCTAATGATGAAGTCCACGGAATCGTGGCTGGGGAATGATTTCATGTCCCAGTCATCCGGCAGTAAGGAAAGCGTTGCCAGAACAATAAAAACAACGCCTGCGAGAATACTGGTCGTGGATGATGAAGTTCGCATGCGTGAAAGCGTACGGGACTTGCTTGAGGCCTATGGCCACTCAAGTGTAGTCGCAGCGAATGGGCATGTCGCACTCGAAGTTCTGCGTGAGCGGGATATCGAACTGGTACTGCTCGACCTCAATATGCCCGAGGTGAGTGGTCTTGAATTGCTTGATCTTATTAAAGAGGAATTCCCTGAATTAGATGTCGTTATTGTCAGCGGCGAAGCCACATTCGCCAATGCAACAGAAGCGCTGAGGCAAGGTGTCAGTGACTTTTTGCGTAAACCCTATAGCCCGGTAGAGTTGCTGGGAATTATTGAAAACGTCCTGAAGAAACGCACGCTCGAAAAGGATATCCAGCAGGTTCACCAAAAACTGGAAGCCTCTGAGTATCGTTACCGCTTCATCGTGGATAATTCACCTGACATTATCTATATGCTGGACGAGGCGGGCTACTTCTGTTTTGTCAATGACCGTATCGGTCAGCTACTGGATTACAAACAAAACGATCTGATTGGTCATCACTTCTCTGAAATTGTTCATGAAGAGGATGTGGAAAAAGCCAAATATGCCTTTGCTGAGCGCCGCACGGGCGATCGCGCCAGCCGCAACGTAGAGTTCCGGCTCCGCTGCAAAGACAACTCTCAACCCAGCCGCTACTTTGAAAGCAGAACCGTATCTATCGAACTCAACTCGATGGGTATCTACCGGGATACCGGAGGCAATGAGAAGTGCTACGTGGGCACTTACGGTGTAGCCCGGGACATCAGTGAACGCAAGCGTGCTGAAGAGATCATCAACTTCCAACTCTATCATGATCTCCTGACCCAGCTACCCAATCGCGCCCTACTCCGCGATCGCCTCGGTCTGGCAATCTCACAAGCCAAACGCAGTGGCACCCAGCTGGCACTGATGTATCTGGATATGGATCGGTTCAAGGTCATTAATGATTCGCTGGGACATGTGGCGGGTGATCAACTGCTGCAAACAGTCGCTAATCGACTGCGCAACTGTCTCCGTGACAGTGACACGCTGGCCCGGGTAGGCGGCGATGAATTCAATCTGCTGGTACCTGAAATTTCTGGTCGTGTCGATGCCATCCGTCTTGTTGAAAAGGTCATGGCCAACCTGAAAGACCCCATCTTCATCGACGGTGTCGAGGTGTTTGTCAGCTTCAGTATTGGTATCGCGATCTTCCCTGATGATGGCGAGTCAATGGACTCACTGATCAAGCATGCTGATATTGCCATGTACCATGTCAAGCGTCACGGCAAAGACGGCTACGAGTTCTTCGCGAACAGTATGAAGGGTTCAGCTGACCAACACCTCTCTTACGATACCGGCCTGCGTCGCGCGCTTGATGAAGAACAACTACAACTCTACTTCCAACCACAGGTTGATATCCAGAGTGGTCTGATCACTGGCATGGAAGCCTTGTTACGCTGGAAACATCCTGATGCCGGCATTATCAGCCCCACTGAATTTATTCCTGTGGCGGAAGAGAATGGGTTTATCAATGAAATTGGTATGTGGGTACTGGATGGCGGTTGTGCTGAATTGAGCAAATGGATCAAGGCTGGACATACCGACATAAGGCTGGCTGTAAATGTCTCATCAAAACAGCTGACACAACCTGATTTTGAACATCATGTGTTCAATATACTAACCAAGCATGGATTGAAAGGTTCATCACTTGAACTTGAAATTACAGAGAATGTGCTGATTCAGGATATGGATCAGGTGGTGAATCAGCTTCGCAAGCTGCATGCCAATGGCATACGCATCGCCGTAGATGATTTTGGTATCGGCTACTCTTCACTCGGTTATCTGCAATCACTGCCACTGAGTACACTCAAAATTGACCGCTCCTTTATCAGCGGGATACGGGCATCAAGCAGTCGTAACTCCATCGTCACGGCCATCATTGCCATGGCCAAAGAGCTTGGGCTGGATATTGTTGCAGAGGGCGTTGAAACCGACATTCAACACCAGCAGCTTAAAAGGCTGGGCTGTCCAAACGCGCAGGGGTTCCTGTTTGGCCGCCCGATGCCAAAAGAGCATGTCGGTCTGTTTTTAAAGAAAGGTTATACCTGACCAGGCCGTTTTACAGGCCCGCTAATCAGTGGGCCTGTAGTGCTAATGCAATCGGTTATCTGGCCCGGTCAATTTATTGTAGCGTGTCATCACCTCACGAACGGCATCGGGATAGCCGACGATGTCCATCTGTAGCATCCCTTCCTGAAAAAATGCCTGGGCATCGGATGGAATCGCATGAATCAGCGCTTCAAAGACCACCTCCATCAAGTGGGGACTCAGCGTCCGGGTAGCCACAATCCCCCAATTAAGATTAAGAATTTTCCAGGGGCGCATCGGGTCATCGATCTCCACATCCCGGCGTATCTTTTCTGATACCGAGGCCTGTACCTGGGTAATCACATGACACAATTCGGTTAATTGACGCTGACTTTTATCCTCATTGGCTATAGCGGCTATGGCATTAACAACGATATCCAGCTTCTCTATTTCTCCTTGATGTCTGGCAATCCACAAGGCCACAGGCAACGACATCTGTTGCATCCGCTGCATGGTGGAGACCAGTCCCCGGCTAACCGCCATTTGCCCAATATCATCCAGCAGTTCCAAGACCATGCCCCCTACCCGACTGGCATCACTGCTGTCTGACAGACGATCACCATACTCCGCCTGCTCTTCATCCAGTTGCTGCATAAAGTCGATATAACCCTGCATCGCCAACATGCGCTTTAAACCCTGTTTCGCCCGCTCACTCCCGTCCGAGCCAAGACTCAGCCTCAAATCCGCGACGGCCAGGTGAAAGGCATCACGGTAGGCTACAGAGTTGAATTCAAGGTAATTCATAAGGTTACATCCATGGATAATCCAATTGTGTTATAGGCTGCCTGAGGGACAGATCCATTTTTTCACTACTAGAATAGCCGATTATCCCCAAGCCTACCGTAAAGTATACCTATGAATTTCAGGGATAATGGCTAGGTGGAACTAATCCCCCCTGAGTCGGCCTTACAGAGAGAGGTCTTCTGCCGTATTACTGCATGGATTAAGGAGCGTAACATGGTGTCACAGCTGAAACTGGATATCGTCTCAGATGTCTCCTGCCCCTGGTGCATCATTGGCTATAAATCCATTGAGAAGGCCTTAAACCAGTTACCCAAGCAGATTCATTACACCCTGGACTGGCAACCTTTTGAGCTAAACCCCAATATCCCTCAAGAAGGTGAGGACCTTCATCAGCACCTGATAAAAAAATACGCGCTGACAGCGCAACAGGTGGATGACAATCATGACATGATCACCCAGCGTGGCGCTGACCTGGGCTTTCAGTTCAAATTCCAACCAACCCATCGCATCTATAACACCTTTGATGCCCATCGGCTGTTGCACTGGGCTCGGGAAGAACAGAAGCAGACCGAGTTGAAACTGGCACTCTTTACCCTCTACTTCTCCGAACAGGGCAATCCAAGCGATCCTGATGATCTCTTGAAATGCATAGGCAAAGTAGGCCTGCCGGTTGATAAGGCCAAGTCGATAATCGAGTCAGATCTATACGCTGATCGGGTGCGTGAACGTGAAGGAGAATACCGCGCCCTGGGCGTCAGCTCTGTGCCGACTTTTATTATCAATGATAAATACAGTA